>JAFXOO010000167.1 GCA_017528675.1 Oscillospiraceae bacterium
CCGTGCATATTTATACTTTTTAATAAACAAAAAGATGCCCAGTGAAATGGAGATACCGATATAGCTGAAATTGAATAAGTAAAAGAGATTGTCCTTTGTCTGCCAAAGAACAACTGCGACTGTTTCAAATACTATCAGCATGATCAAGGGTACAGCATACTTTCTCATTTTGTCAGCTCCGCAAATTCCGATTTATGTTTGTAACAATTATAGCACAACATCGTTGCATTGTCAATATAAACGCCATAGTACTTCTGACTTTGTATCAGAAATACTATGGCGAAAAACTTCTTTATCAGCGCAGCACTTAACGTGAACTGACCCCAAAAAGTTAGACAAAGAATAATCAACAAATCAGTGCAAAGCGACTGAGCGGCAAGCTTGGTCGCTTTGCATCATTATGCAGCGCTGCCTGCGGCGGCTGTCAACAGATTGCATGAAAAAGTAAAAGCTGATGCAGGCAGCGCTGCATCAGCTTGTTGTCTGGGAGTCCTCCGGATTCTCCGGCAGCTCCTCCAGTGCGGGAATGTCCGGAATTTCCAGTGCCGGCATCTCTGTCTGCGGCGGGGCGGCGATGGCATCCGCTGCACCCTCCGGCAGCTCCTCCAGCACAGATTCCATCATCGCAGGGCCGTGCTCCTCCGGCTCATAGTCAGGGTGCGCAAGCTGCATATCAAAGCGCTCGCTGAAATGCGGATATCCCGGCTGCAACCGGATCCAGCTCATTTTCGCATATTCCGGCACAGCCGTGAGATAAATCACGAGCGCAATCGCACCGGTTGACCAGGGAAAGATCTTTGCTGTCGTGAAGAATGCGATTGCCGCAAGCAGCAGAATATACAGCCACAGATTCTCGTGGGAGACAAGAAAGGCGAGCGCCAGGACGCCGACGCTGCACAGGATACATGCCACCAGATGCGGCAGTGACAGCAGATAGGCGTCCATGAAGATGCCGGTAAGCAGAAAAACAGTCAGCAATACCAGGCGGATCCGGAGATTCCGCCTGTATTTTGCGATCAACCCCCGGCATTTTGCGTAATGCGCTGTTGCCTCGCCGGGTTCTGTCGGATTGCGTTTCACAGCTTATTTGCCGAGTGCTTTCTTCACGACCTCGGTAATATGCTCTGCGGACAGACCGAACTGCCGGAGCAGATCCACTGCCGGGCCGGAATGGCCGAATTCATCGTTCACACCGATCTTGATAACCGGTACCGGGCAGCACTCTGTCACGCAGTCGGCCACGGCACTGCCAAGACCGCCGATGATGCTGTGCTCCTCCACGGTGACGATTCTGCCGGTTTCCTGCGCTGCATTGCAGATCAGCGCCTTGTCAAGGGGCTTGATGGTGTGGATGTTGATGACTCTTGCGTCAATGCCCTCTGCGGCGAGGGTTTCAGCGGCGGCAACTGCCTCTGCCACCATCAGACCGGTTGCCACAATCGTGATGTCCTTGCCTTCCCGCAGGGTGATGCCCTTGCCCAGCTCGAACCTGTAGGTTGCCGGATCATTCAGGATCGGTGCCGCCAGACGGCCGAACCGCATATACACAGGGCCGTTGAAATCGAGCGCTGCCCTGCCGGCTGCCTTTGCCTCGACATCGTCGGAGGGGACGATCACTGTCATGCCCGGAATGGTGCGCATCAGGGCGATGTCCTCGTTGCACTGGTGGGTTGCGCCGTCCTCACCGACGGAAATGCCGGCATGGGTTGCGCCGATCTTCACGTTCAGGTGCGGATAGCCGATGGAATTGCGCACAATCTCGTAGGCACGGCCTGCGGCGAACATCGCAAAGGTGGAGGCAAACGGAATCTTGCCCGCAGCCGCCAGACCTGCTGCCACGCCCATCATATTGGCCTCGGCAATGCCGCAGTCAAAGAAGCGGTCGGGATAGGCCTTCTTGAAAATGCCGGTCTTGGTCGCTGCCGCAAGGTCTGCGTCCAGTACCACCAGCTCCGGATACTGCTCCGCAAGCTCTGTCAGCGCTTCACCGTAGCTCTCACGGGTCGCCTTCTTCTTCACATCAGCCATTTCTCAGCCCTCCAATTCTGCTAAAGCTGCACGCAGCTCGTTCATGCCCTGCTCATACTGCTCGGCATTCGGCGCCGTACCGTGCCAGCCGACCTGGTTCTCCATGAAGGAAACGCCCTTGCCCTTGATGCTTTTCTGGATGATGGCAACGGGCTTGTCCACGATGGTCTCTGCCTCGTTGAAGGCGGCTTCAATCTTGTCGAAATCATGCGCATCGTCCAGAACGATCACATACCAGCCGAAGGCACGGAACTTCTCGTCAATCGGCTCCGGGGAGCACACTTCCGTGATGCGGCCGTCAATCTGGAGACCGTTGTTATCGACAATTGCAGTGAGGTTATCAAGGTGGTAGTGTGCTGCGAACATGGCAGCCTCCCAGACCTGACCTTCCTCAATTTCGCCGTCACCGAGGATGGCATACACATGGTACGGTGCTGCATCGAGCTTGCCGGCAAGTGCCATACCGCAGGCAGCAGAGATGCCCTGTCCGAGCGAGCCGCTGCTCATATCCACACCGGGAATCTGGATGCAGGGATGCCCCTGGAGCATGGCACCGATGTGGCGCAGGCTTTCAAGCTCCTTCCTGTCGAAGAAGCCACGCTCAGCGAGTGCGGCATAGAGTGCCGGTGCAGTGTGCCCCTTGGAGAGCACCAGACGGTCACGGTCAGGCATGTCCGGGTTCCGGGGATCGACATTCATCTTTGCAAAATACAGATACGTCAGCAGGTCAGCGATTGACAGCGATCCGCCCGGATGGCCGGACTTGGCATGGAATGTTCCGGTCAGGACACCCATCCGGATGCTGACAGCCGTTTTCTGAAGCTGCTTTTTGATTGTTTCGTCCATGAGTATACCTCCATAAAAGATCTGCGGCAGGGGTGCCGGCTTGGTTTACCACTCTTATTATAGCATATCCTGTACAGGAATGCAAGGGGGAGTTCTGCGGCGGGCGAAAAACTGCTGGTTCAGGGTGTGCTGACACTGTCAGCGTGTGCAGATTTTCGGGCAGACTGAGCGAGCCGTGAAAAAATAGGACTTGCTTCAGTCTGTCAAAAAAACCATTCTTGAACGTGCGAAGCAAAGACAAAAGTTTTTGGTCCAGCTTTTTTCAAAAAGCTGGTCAGGTCCAGGGCTGAAAGCCCTGGTCGCCGTCCGCAGACGGCGAAATCCCATTCTTTCGCCTTACATTGCTGTTCCTGCCGCCTGAAGGCGGCAATTACGAACTATATTGACAAGCTGGAGCAAGCCCTGAAAAATTAGGGCTTGCTTTTTCCGGAAGACTGTGCTATAATAATAGCATAACATGATGACTGAGAGAGTAGCTGCTCCGGAAACCATTCTCCAGAGAGGCACACATCTGCTGCAAGTGTGCTGTTTGGCGGGGGCTGCGAAGTTCACTCACGAGTGGCGCTGCCGAAGGCCGGTTCGGGTGGTAAGCGGCGATGTTGTGTCCGCATTAAGGACAAAGGGAGTGGTGGCTCCCGGCCAATGGGTGGTAGAACAAGTGCAGCTTGTCCCTTTGGGGCAGGCTGCTTTTTGTTTCGGCAACAAAACAGGGATGCGCCGGAATCCTGTTTCGGCGTGACCCGCATTTCGATGAGGTGAAAGTATGAAAGAACAACTGAAAAGCATCGAGGAAAAGGCAAAGGCAGCCATTTCCGCCGTCAAGGATCTGGGTGCGCTCGATGACCTGCGTGTCGGCATTCTCGGTAAGAAGGGCGAGCTGACCGGCATTCTCAAGCAGATGGGCAAGCTCTCGGCGGAGGAGCGTCCCGCTATGGGACAGCTTGCCAACCAGGTGCGCAGCACGGTCGAGAACCTGATCGCTGAGAAATCCGCTGCCCTCCAGGCGGCTGCACAGAATGCACGCCTTGCGGCAGAGACCATCGACATTACCATGCCCGGCAGGAAGCCCCCGGCAGGCCGACTGCATCCGCTTCAGATCGTGGAGGAGGAGGTCAAGGAGATCTTCCTCGGCATGGGCTTTTCCATCGCTGACGGCCCGGAGGTCGAGTATGACTACTACAACTTCGAGGCGCTGAACCTCCCGCCCGATCATCCGGCAAGAGATACGCAGGATACCTTCTACATCACGGACAATATCCTGCTTCGTACCCAGACATCCTCTGTACAGGTGCATGTCATGGAGACCCAGAAGCCCCCGATCCGTGTAATCTCCCCCGGCCGTGTGTACCGTTCCGATGCTGTGGATGCGACACATTCGCCGCTGTTCCACCAGGTGGAGGGCCTTGTGATCGACAAGGGCATCACGATGGCTGACCTCAAGGGCACTCTCGAACTGCTGATGCAGCGCCTGTACGGCGACGAGTGCAAGATCCGCCTGCGTCCGCACCACTTCCCGTTCACGGAGCCGTCCGCCGAGGTCGATGTGATGTGCTTCCAGTGCCACGGCAAGGGCTGCCGGATGTGCAAGAATGAGGGCTATATCGAGCTGCTCGGTGCAGGTATGGTGCATCCGTGGGTGCTGGAGAATTCCGGCATTGATTCGAGCGTGTATTCCGGCTTTGCCTTCGGCCTGGGTCTGGAGCGTATCGTCATGAGACGCTACAATATTTCCGATATGCGTCTGCTGTTCGAGAACGACACGAGATTCCTCGAACAGTTCCGATAAGCGGTATCGCAGGGGGACAGTTATGGAAGCATTACAGAACATCAGAGAACGCCGCAGCATCCGCCAGTACAAGGACATACCTGTCACGGCGGAGCAGATCACGCAGATCGTGGAAGCGGCAAGGTTTGCGCCGACCTGGAAGAATTCCCAGACCGTGCGCTATCATGCAGTGCTGGACAAGGCGCTGAAGGACAGAATCGCCGCCGAGGGGACGCTGAATTTCTCCAAGAACGGCAGCAACATCCGCAGCGCTGCGGCGCTCGTTGTGCTGACGACCGTGGACGGCATTGCGGGCTATGAGCCGGACGGCTCGCCCACAACCACGAAGGGCGCCCACTGGCAGTCCTTTGATGCGGGCATCGCCTGCCAGACCTTCTGCCTTGCGGCACATGATCTGGGGCTCGGAACGCTCATCATGGGCATTTTTGATGAGCCGAAGATCAGGGAGCTGCTCCGGATTCCGGACGGCGAGAGCATTTCTGCGCTGATCGCTGTCGGCTATGCGGATACTGCACCGAATGCACCGAAGCGGAAGGAAACCAGCGAATTATTGCAGATTATTGAATGACCCTTTTGTCGGCTGCGCCGACTTAGGAGGGGCTGCTCGCCCCTCCTAAACCACCCTCGGCAGGGCGGTGACCGCCCTGCACCCGCATCTTGTTTTTAAGGAGCGGAGGAATGCATTTTCAATAATAGGAGGATAACCCTATGAATTTATCACTGAGATGGCTTGCCGATTATGTCAAGCTCGATGTCACACCGAAGGAATTCTGCGCCGCCATGACCATGAGCGGCTCCAAGGTGGAGGCTTATGAAGAAGAAAAGAACCGTCTTGACGGCATTGTGATCGGTAAGATTCTGAGCAAGAAGCCGCACGAGAATGCGGATGCACTGTTCGTGTGCTCCGTGGACATGGGTAGCGGGGAGCCCGTCCAGATCGTGACCAATGCGAAGAATGTGCAGGAGGGCGATCTTGTGCCCGTTGCAACGCCCGGCACGGTCGTGACCGAAGGCAGCGAATCCATGAAGATCAAGGTCGCCAAGGTGCGTGGCGTGGAGAGCCGTGGCATGTTCTGCGGACTGGAGACACTTGGTCTGACGCAGAACGACTTCCCCTATGCCGACCCGAAGTCCGTTTTCGTCATCAAAGAGGACTGCAAGCCCGGTCAGGATGCGGCATCTGCGCTCGGCGTGGATGATGTGTCCGTGGAGTTCGAGATCACCTCGAACCGTCCGGACTGCCTGAGCGTGATCGGCCTTGCAAGAGAGGCTGCTGCGACCTTTGATGTGCCGCTGACGGTGAACACACCGGTATTCCACGGCTCTGACGAGGACATCACCAAGACGCTGTCCGTGGAGATTCTGAACACCGAGAAGTGCACCCGCTACTGCGCAGGTCTTGTACGCAATGTCAAGATCGGCCCCTCTCCGAGATGGATGCGGGAGCGCCTGAGAGCTTCCGGTGTGCGCCCGATCAACAATCTGGTCGATATCACGAATTATGTCATGCTCGAATACGGCCAGCCGATGCATGCATTTGACCTGCGCTTTGTCAAGGACGGCAAAATCATTGTCCGCAATGCGAAGGCGGGCGAGAAGATCACGACGCTCGACGGCATTGAGCGTGAACTTTCCGAGGAAAACCTCATCATCGCAGACAGCGAGAAGCCGATTGCTGTGGCGGGTGTCATGGGCGGCGAATATTCCGGCATTATGGACGATACCGTGGATGTGGTATTCGAGAGCGCCTATTTTGAGCCGGTGCAGGTACGCCGCACTGCCAAGAAGCTCGGCATGAGAACCGATGCGTCTGCCCGCTATGAAAAGGGTCTGGACGAGACCTCCATGCCTGTCACCCTCGCAAGAGCCCTTCAGCTCGTGGAGGAGCTCGGCGCCGGTGAGCCTGTGGGCACGACCATTGACTGCAATTATGCAGACCCGAAGCCGAATCACATCCCCTTCGACCCGGCTTGGATTAACGCATTCCTCGGCACGGAGATTCCGGCGGAGGATATGGTGAAGTACCTGGAGAGCCTGGAGATCAAAGTGGAGAACGGCGAGTGCATTGCACCGTCCTTCCGTATCGACCTGGCACGGCCGGCGGATATTGCAGAGGAAGTGGCACGCATCTTCGGCTATAACAACATCCCGAATTCCGTCATCCGTGGCGTTGCCAAGGCACAGCTCACCCCGGAGCAGAAGCTCACCCGCACCATCAGCCAGACAATGGCAGGCATGGGATGCAGCGGCATTCTGACCTATTCCTTCATCTCTCCGAAGTGGTTCGACAAGATCGGGCTGCCGGCGGATTCCAGGCTGCGCAGAACCGTGACCATCACCAATCCGCTCGGTGAGGATACCTCCGTGATGCAGACCACCACGCTGCCGGGTATGCTTGAAATTCTGGCGAACAACTACAACAAGCGCAACCCGAAGGGCTGGCTGTTCGAGATCGGCAAGGAATACATCCCGACCGAGCCCGACAAGCTCCCGGAGGAGCTGCTGCGCCTGACAGTCGGCCTGTACGGCGGCGATGCAGATTTCTTCACGCTCAAGGGCATGATCGAGAATCTGCTGGCCAAGCTCGGCATTCCGGCGGTACGCTTCACACGCTGCGGTGAGGACTGTGCATTTGACGAGAAGTGCGCTTTCCATCCGGGCAGAAGCGCTGTGGTCTACAGCGGTGAGACAGCGCTCGGCATCTTTGGCGAGATTCATCCGGCTGTACAGAAGACCTACGGCATCGGCGTGCGCACCTATGTGGCAAAGCTGAACATTCCGGAGCTGTTTGCTGTGGCAAGTGATGAGATCAGCTACAAGCCGCTGCCGAAGTTCCCGGCAATGACCCGTGACATCAGCGTGGTATGCGATGAGGCGGTTGCTGTCGGTGAGCTGGAGGAGGCAATCTCCAGGGCAGTCGGCAAGTCTCTCGAAAGCGTAGAGCTGTTTGACGTATACCGTGGCGAGCAGATCGAAAATGGCAAGAAGTCTGTATCCTTCGCCATTATCCTGCGCAATCCGGAGGAGACCATGACCACCGAGCAGGCGGATGCTGCCATGAAGCGTGTGCTCAAGGCGCTGTCGGCTATGGGCGCAGAACTGCGTGAAGCGTAATGAGGATCCGGAGCTCGCTGGGGAATGCGGCAGCGGGTTCCTGCGCTGTATCAAGTACCTCCGGGACGGGAGCAGGAGCGCCGTTTCACCGGAGTATCATCGGAGGGATTCCATATGAAATGCAACATAAAGCGTTTTTTTCTGAACATCGGACTGCTCGGCATTTTTACTGCACTGTTTGATGCAAGCATTGTGCTCACGGGGCTTTCGGCAAGAGAACTGTACAACACGCCCTATGTGGAGGTGCTGCTGATTCTGGTGCCATCGTGCATCCTGACGGCGGTTTGCAGCGGTGCTTTCCGGGGCTACAGAACGGAATTCCTCGATCGCTACAAGAAAAGCATCCTCATCACGGCAGCAGTGCAGGCAGTGACCTGGATCGGGTCGCTGCTCTGGATGATCCGGTCAGTCCGCAAGGAATACGGCGGCATGATGCCGGGCATGAGTGCACTGGGCGATTATGTCATCATGTGGCTGATCTGGGCACTGCTTCTCATTGTGCTCGCCGTGCTCTGGATCGTGACGGGGATCCGGTATTGGAAATCTGCGAAACAAGCGTGAGTTTTAAGACTCCTTTAAGCCCCGTCTGCTATCCTGTATTCAGGAACAGAAAAGCATAGGATAACCCTCTCATAAGACATACCCAGAATACCCCGCCGGAATGCGGGGTATTCTGGTATCCGGGAACAGGAGGTGCATGATGAAAAAACGAATTCCTGCAATGGCAGCAGCAGTTGCACTGCTGCTCACCGGCTGCGGCCGGACAGACGGGAGCCGGAGCGCTGCGGAACCCGCTGCGACAGCGCCGGAACCGGCTTCGGCGGAGACATACCCGCTGACCGTCACCTTCCTCAAGGTCGGCAAGGCGGACAGCATGGTGCTGCAAACCGGGCATCACACGATTGTCATTGACTGCGGCGAGACAAGCGACGGCAGCAAGGTCAACGACCTGCTGGCGGAGAAGGGCGTGACGGAAATCGACTGCATGATTCTCACGCATTTTGACCAGGATCATATCGGCGGTGCGCCGGAGGTACTGCAAAACTATCCGGTAAAGCAGGTGCTTGCGGCCGATTATACCGAGACAAGTGAGGAATACAAGGCACTCTGCGAGGCGCTCGATGCGGCACAGCTCACGATGGAGCAGCCCACGCAGGAGCTGAGCTTTGTGCTCGATGACTGCACCTTCACGGTCTATCCCCATGAGGCGGCGGATTACAAGGACGGCTTCGACAACAACTGCTCGCTCGTGACAAAGGTCACGCATCATGACAATGTGCTCCTGTTTACGGGGGATGCGATGGACGAGCGGCTCACGGAGATCATGGATCTGGGGGATTGCAGTCTGCTGAAGGTGCCGTACCACGGACGGGAACTGGTCAATCTGCCGGCATTTCTCGATGCGGTCACGCCGGAGTATGCGGTGATCTGCACCTCCAAGCCGGAGATCTCGGACGTGACGCTCGGACAGCTTGAAAGCCGGAACATCGAGACCTATGTGACAGGCAAGGACGGCGATATCACAGCAGTCAGCGACGGTCAGACAATCACCGTCGAAGCAGCGAAGAAAAAATGAAAAACGGCCTCTCTGCATGATCGCAGGGAGGCCGTTTTGCCGCCTTCAGGCGGCGACCAGGGCTTTCAGCCCTGGACCTGACCAGCTTTTTGAAAAAAGCTGGACCAAAAACTTTTATCTTTGCTTCGCATGGTGAAGCGTAGTCTCTGATTTAGTTTATGATCGTTTTTTTGCGCAAGCTTTTTTTTCGTAAAAAAAGCTTGCGGGGTTCCAAGGGGCAGAGCCCCTTGGTCGCTCGCCGCAGCGAGCGAAATCCCCTTCGCTCGATACTGCCGTTATTCCGCCATTTCTCCGATGGCGGTTTTCGAGGCGTAGGCGTTGAGGGATGCGTCCGCTGTGATGCCGGCGAGGAAATTGTACGAGCCCTGGCAGGCAATCATGGCGGCATTGTCACCGCAGAGGGAAAGCGGCGGCATGCAGAGCGTGTAGCCGTGCTTCCGGCACATCGCCTCCATGCTTTTGCGCAGGCCGGAATTGGCGCTCACTCCGCCGGCCATGGCGATGGTGGTGTAGCCGGTCTGCTGTGCGGCAAGCTCGGTCTTTTCGGTGAGAATCTCCGAGACCGTGTGCTGGAGCGATGCCGCCATAGATGCCGCATCTATCGGTTCTCCGATCTGTTCGGCGTGGTGAACGGTGTTGATGACCGCCGTTTTCAGACCGGAAAAGCTGCAATCCAGCTCGCTGCCGGCAACCCTCGGCCGGGGCAGCGGGTACTTTGCCGGGTCGCCGTTCCGGGCGGCCTTGTCGATCTGTACGCCGCCGGGGTACGGATAGCCGAGCACCCGTGCACATTTGTCAAAGCACTCGCCTGCCGCATCGTCACGGGTCGTGCCGAGAATGCGGAATTTTGTGTAATCCATGACCTCGCAGAGCATCGTGTGGCCACCGCTGACCACAAGGCACAGATAGGGTGGCTTCAGATCGGGATGCGCCAGATAATTGGCGGCGATGTGGCCGGTGATGTGGTGCACCGGGATGAGCGGCTTGCCTGCCGAGAGCGCCAGCCCCTTGGCAAAGCTCACGCCCACCAGCAGCGCTCCGATCAGGCCGGGCGTATAGGTCACGGCAATGCCGTCCAGATCGTGGACGGTGCAGCCGGCTTCTCTGAGTGCCTGCTGTGTGACGGCGAGGATGTTTTCGCAGTGCCGCCGGGAGGCAAGCTCCGGCACAACGCCGCCGTATTGCCGGTGCTCTGCCGCCTGGGAGGCGATGACGTCCGTCCGCAGTTTTGTACAGTCCTCGACGATGGCGGCTGCCGTTTCGTCGCAGGAGCTTTCGATTCCAAGTATCAGCATGATGGTCTCCTTTCTATTTCCAGGGACGAGCCTTGCCGAGCCATCCCTTGTCCTGCCAGTACTGCCGGTCGGCTTCGTTCCAGCCTTTTTTCTGCATCATGCGCATGAGCATAAAGAATGCCTTTGTTTTCAGGGACGGGCTGACGCTGCCGCAGCGCTTCCGGATGGCAGCGGCAAGGGCGTCGGTTCTGCGTTCCAGCGCTTTCTGGTTCTTCGGGCTGACCTTGTCCCAGCTTGTCGCCCGGACGGCCATGCCGATTCTGTAGATTCTGGCGCAGCCCCAGAAAAAGGCGCTGTCTGCCATGTCCTTGTTGGTGCTTTTCGTGCCGGCACCGGCGGCAGTGGAAATACAGACCGCCTGCTTGCGGAACATCCGCTCATCCGGGCGGTGTACCATCCAGCGGTAGCCGTAGTGGTCGAGAAATGCCTTCATAGCGCCGGTGGCATGGTAGACATAGACCGGGCTTGCCAGCAGGATGACATCTGCTGCATCCATCGCTTCGGTCAGCGGCCGGAGTGCGGCGGCATGCGGGCAGAGCGTCTCGCTTCTGGTAAAACAGACAGTGCAGCCCTTGCAGAATTCCCCGAAATCCCGTGGGAGAAAAAACGCCGTGACCTCGCCCCGGAGCTTCTCTGCGAGCATTCTTGCGATATGACAG
>JAFXOO010000168.1 GCA_017528675.1 Oscillospiraceae bacterium
ATGCCCCGAACCGCACCCGGTACCATCTATTCCGCCGCCGCTCCGCAAGGAGCGGTCGCAGCGGAAGCCGGTTTACCAAAAATCAGGATGCCCAAAGCAGGTGCAGGGTGCAACCCTGCCGCCGGGGAGTCCAGAGGGCGGCGGCGTTGCCGCCCTCTGGGCAGGGGGAGCGGTGCACCCGCTCCACAAAATGCCCGTGCAGGGGGCTGCAAGCCCCCCAAAAAAGCCCCGCCGATAGTCCGACTATCAAACAATCACAATTCCCCGTTTGCAGAAGTTCAGAATTCTGTGCAAAAATGACAAAAACCGATTGACATTTACAACGGAGTATGGTATAATAAAAATGTTTCCGGAACATCCGGCAATCATGAAAGGGGTATCCCCTCAACGAAAGGAGCAAGGAATATGGGACTTATCAAGGCGGTGCTCGGTGCTGTCGGCGGAACGCTTGCAGATTCCTGGAAGGAATTCTTCTACTGCGAGTCGATTCCGAACAATGTGCTGATGGTCAAGGGGCAGAAGAAGATCGGCAACCGATCCTCGAACACCAAGGGCAACGACAACATCATCACCAAGGGCAGCGGAATCTGCGTGGCAGACGGCCAGTGCATGATTATCGTGGATCAGGGCAGAGTGGTTGAAATCTGCGCAGAGCCCGGAGAATACACCTACGACACCTCAACGGAGGCGTCCATCTTCTCCGGCGGCAAGCTGAGCCAGAACATCAAGGAGACATTCAAGACCCTCGGCAAGCGTATTGCCTACGGCGGTGATACCGGCAAGGATCAGAGAGTGTATTACTTCAATATCAAGGAGATTATGGACAACAAGTTCGGCACACAGAATCCGGTGCCGTTCCGTGTCTACTACAAGGAGCTCGGCAGAGGCTTTACAGCCGGCATGCGCTGCAACGGTACCTATTCCTACCGCATTGTGGATCCGCTGCTGTTCTATGCCAATGTTGCGGGCAATGTGAGCGGACAGTTTGACCGTGCGCAGCTTGATGCACAGCTCAAGGCAGAGTTCCTCGATGCATTGCAGCCGGCATTCGGTGAGATCTCGGATATGGACATCCGCTATGACCAGATCACCCGCCACAACAACGAAGTCAAGCAGGCTATGAACAATGCCCTGCGTGAGGACTGGATCAACCGCAGAGGTATCCAGATCGAGACAGTGCTCATCAACTCCATCACCATGTCCAAGGAGGATGAGGAGCGTATCCAGAAGTTTGAGGATCTGGCATGGAACCGTGATCCGATGAACGCAGGCGCTGTGCTCGTGGATGCACAGGCAGAGGCGATGAAGACCGCTGCCGGCAACCAGGGCGGCGCAATGCTCGGCTTTATGAACATGAATGCTGCCATGAACACAGGCGGCATGAATGCACAGAATATGTTCCAGATGGGTCAGCAGCAGCAGATGATGCAGCAGCAGATGATGCAGCAGCAACAGATGCAGCAGCAGATGCAGCAGCCCGCAGCTCCGGCACAGGGCGGCTGGACATGCGCATGCGGCGCAGTGAATACCAGCAAATTCTGCCAGAACTGCGGCAAGGCACAGCCTGCACCGGCTCCGGCAGCAGACGGCTGGACCTGCACATGCGGTGCTGTGAACCAGGGCAAGTTCTGCCAGAACTGCGGCCAGCCCAAGCCTGCGGGCGCTCCGCTCTACAAGTGCGACAAGTGCGGCTGGATGCCCCCGGATCCCCACAATCCGCCCAAGTTCTGCCCTGAGTGTGGCGACCCATTCGATGAGAACGACAAGACCTGAGAAACAGCAGAATCTCCAGATCTGAAAAAATCAAACAGGATCCCCGGAAGGCGCTTGGTTTTTCGGGGATTTCCTCAGAAAAGAGGTGTATTATGGCAGACCTGTTGGAATATCAATGCCCATGCTGCGCCGGAAAGGTCGAGTTTGACCCGAATTCGCAGCAGATGAAGTGCCCCTACTGCGAATCGGAATTCACCGTCGAGGCACTCCAGGCAGCAAATGAATCCGAGGAACCGTCCGGCGATCAGCTCAACTGGGAGACACCCGGTTCGGACTGGAGCGACGGTGAAACGGACGGCATGCAGGTCTATACCTGCAAATCCTGCGGCGGCCAGATCATCGCTGACCAGACCACCGGAGCTTCTGCCTGCCCGTACTGCGACAATCCGATTGTCATGACCGGGCAGTTTTCAGGCGATCTCCGGCCGGATTTCGTCATTCCGTTCAAGCTCGACAAGGAAGCTGCCAAAAAGGCACTGCTCCAGCATTTTGAGGGCAAGAAGTTCGTCCCCAAGGTCTTTAAGGATGACCACCATATTGACGAGATCAAGGGCGTTTATGTTCCGGTCTGGCTGTTCGATGCCCAGGCGGAGGGACAGTTCAGCTACCACGCCGAAAAAGTCCGTCGCTGGAGCGATGACCGGTTCAATTACAAGGAAATCAGCCATTTCAAGGTTACCCGCCGGGGTAAAATTGCCTTCGAGCAGGTGCCGGTGGACGGCTCCTCCAAGATGGATGACACGCTGATGGAGTCGATCGAGCCGTTTGACTTCAAAGGCGCTGTCCCCTTCCAGACGCCCTATCTTTCGGGCTATTTAGCGGATAAGTACGATGTGACCGCCGAGCAGAGCATTGACCATGCCAATGAGCGCATCCGGCAGAGCGTTGCCGACGAGATGCGCAAAACCGTCATCGGCTATGACACCGTCCAGACCGAGCACTCCGGCATCCAGCTTGACAATGCGAAGGCAAAATATGCCCTCTATCCGGTGTGGCTGCTGAACATTAGCTGGAACGGCGAGAAATTCACCTTTGCCATGAACGGCCAGACAGGGCGGTTTGTCGGCAATCTGCCGCTCGATAAGGGCGCTGCCGTGAAGTCGTTCTGCATCACGGCTTTGATTGCGGCGGTTATCGTGTTCATTCTGCTCTATCTGTTCAATCGCTGAGGAGGGATGCATATGGTAACGAATATTCTGATTGCGATTGTCGCCGGCATCATCATTGCGGCAATTATCACCGGCATCCAGGTCAGTGCCCTCAAATCCGTCAGTGAACGCCATGAGGCAAGCGACTATGTCAAGCAGGGCAGCCTGAATCTGTCCGAGAAGCAGGATGTGTTCCTCTACAAAAAGACCGAACGCTCCGAGCGTCAGCAGAATTAGGGAAGCACTGCATCATCAGATACTACAGTGATCCGGGGACAGGAAAAGAGCCGGAATTTAGCGAAAACAAAACCTGCGGGTGCAGGGCGGTCACCGCCCTGCCGAGGGTGGTTTAGGAGGGGCGAGTAGCCCCTCCTAAGTCGGCGCAAGCCGACAAAAAGCTTATGTTGATGGCATTGGAGCCCCATGCTCCCTGTGCTGATTTATGAATCAGTCAGCATTCCCTCAGATCACGTTCCGTTTGTACACAGATTTCTCCCCGAAGCGGTCGGATGATTGCTTCGGGGATTTGTCTGCTGCGGGGCGGCTCAGCCGGAGCGCCGGCACATAGCTCCCCACACCTGCGGCGACGGCCGCCAGGAAGGCGGCACGCTGCGGGAGCAGACAGTTGAGCCGGGTATAGCAGAGCCATGCGGATGCCCCGCAGAGCACGCCGCCGTAGAGCATCCGCACGAGACTGCCCGGCAGCAGCATCCGGCAGCCGAACACGCCCTGCATGGCGTGCAGCGCACACAGCAGGATGACACCATAGCTGATGCTCGTGGAAAGCGCCGCACCTGCCGTGCCCATGACCGGCAGCAGCACGAGATTTCCGGCAAGCTTCACCGCAGCGCCGGGCAGCATCAGCTTTACCGGAAGATCGGCCCGCCCGGCTGCCTGCAACAGGCTGAAGGCGGGCACGGTCAGACACAGGCAGACCATCCCCGGCACCAGATACCGCAGCGCTCCGGCGGCGGCACGGATTTCGGCAAGACGGCCGGCGAACAGGAATTGCAGCGCCCCGTCCGGCAGCACCAGCAGCCCGCACCCTGCCGGAACTGCCGCCATGAGCGTCAGGGAAAGCACCTGCCGTGCGTAGGCTGCGGCGGTTTGCCTGTCGCCGGATTCCCATGCCTGCGCTGTACAGGGGAGAACGGCACGGGCGGGCATGGCGGCTAAATTCGGCACCAGCCCCGCCACCGTCACCGCAAGTCCCATATAGGAGCCGTAGACAAATGCCGGGGCATCCTGCGGCGGCACCGTGCGGGAGAGCTGTACAAGGGCATAGAATGCCGTCTGGTTTTCCGCCAGCATCCGGGAAAAGAGCCGCTGCATCGTCAGCAGATCGGTCAGCGCCGTCAGCTCTGTCACGAGGGCGCTGAGTGCCGCCGGAATCAGGATTTGCAGTATCAGGCGCAGGGGTGCGGAGGAATCTGCCGGCAGGGTGCCGCAGACGGGCGGCTGTTCCGGCTCCCGCCTGAGAAGCACCAGCCATCCTGCCAGAGTCGAGAGCGTCACGCCGGTCACGGCACCGCAGGCACCTGCGGCGGCGGGACTGTAGTTCGCCAGAAAGGCGGGCGGCCGGCGCATCCAGAGCCCCGCCAGCGTCAGCCCTGCAATCAGCTTTACGAGCGCCTCGGCAAGCTGCGACAGGGCGGTCGGCTCCATCCGGCACTGCCCCTCACGGAAGCCCCGCTCCACTGCCGACAGGCAGCACAGCAGCACCGCCGGGGAGAGCGCCAGCATCGAGGGCAGTGCTTCGGGCGTGCTGCCGGTCAGCTTCAGGAACACCCCCGAAAGCCCCGCCGCCGCAAGTGTCCCGCCAAGCCCTGCCGCCAGTGCAAAGCGCCTTGCCGTTGTCAGCAGCCGCCCTGCCGCCGCAGGATTCCCCTGCAATGCCGCTGCCGGCCGTGCCACTGCCGTGGAAAGCCCCGTCACCAGCAGCGCATACAGCGGCATGAACAGTCCGTAGGCACTGCCGAAGCAGCCCATTCCTGCGCCGCCGAGCTGCGCTGTGAGCGGAATCCGGAACAGCGCTCCGAGCAGCTTTGCCGCAAGCGCCGACCCGGTCAGCACCAGTGTCCCCCGCCAAAAGCCCTGCTTCGGCATTTTCATGGCTGAACCCCCTTGACAATATCGCATTTTTGTAGTAAAATAGACATGGTGACATTTTTTCAGCCGCCGCCTTCAGTACAACACCGCACCGCAGACGGTTCTGGTGCTGTACTGCCTTAAGGAAGCACTGCATCGGCAGTTTCATCAGTGCTTTCTTAAGAAAGTACTGCCAATTCGTAATTCAGTACAGGGGGTGGGGCGCAGCCCCGCAAACAGCCCTTTCGCTATCCCCGGAGTACTGTAGCGACGATTGATTCAGTGCTTTCTTAAATCTATGCAAAAGGAATGGAATCTATGAATTATGTTTTTTCCGAGAAGGTTTCTCACCTCCAGGCTTCGGCCATCCGTGAGATCCTGAAATTCACCTCCGATCCGGAGGTCATCTCCTTCGCTGCCGGAAATCCCGCCCCTGAGGCATTCCCGGTGGAGAAGGTGCAGGAGATTTCTGCAAAGCTCTTTGCAGAGGAGCCGATTGCCGTGCTGCAATACGGCATCACCGAGGGCTATACGCCCCTGCGTGACCTGATGAAGCAGCGCATGACGGCTGCGGGCAATTTCAAGGCAGATTCCGAGGAGCTCATCATCACCTCCGGTGCGCAGCAGGTCATGGAGCTTGCCTGCAAGTCGCTGTGTGATCCGGGCGACACCCTCATCTGCGAGGCACCGAGCTTCATCGGCTCGCTCAATGCCTTCAAGTCCTACAACGTCAACCTTGTGGGCGTGGAGCTTGATGAGGACGGCATGAACCCTGAGAAGCTGGAGGCTGCGCTCAGGGCAAACCCCAACACCAAGCTGATCTATCTCATCCCGAATTTCCAGAATCCGACCGGCAAGACCACAACGCTTGCCCGCCGCAGGGAGCTGTATGCGCTGGCACAGAAGTACAACACCATGATTCTGGAGGACAACCCCTACGGCGATCTGCGGTTCGCCGGCGAGGATGTGCCCACCATCAAGAGCATGGACACCGACGGCAGAGTCATCTATGCCGGCTCCTTCTCGAAGGTGCTTGCGCCCGGCATTCGTGTCGGCTACGGCATCGCCCCGAAGGAGGTCATTTCCAAGATGGTTGTCTGCAAGCAGGTATCCGATGTGCAGTCCAACAACTTCGGCCAGATGCTTGCCTACCGCTTCATGACAGAGTGCGATTTCGATGCACACCTGGCAAAGCTGCGCAGCATCTACAAGCAGAAGGCAGAGCGCATGATGCGGGGCATTGCAGAGAATTTCTCCTCGAAGATCTCCTACACCCGTCCGCAGGGCGGCCTGTTCCTCTGGTGCACACTGCCGGAGGGCGAGGATATGATGGGCTTCTGCAAGAGAGCCGTCTCCGAGTACAAGGTGGCACTCGTTCCCGGTAGCGCCTTCATGGTTTCCGAGGAGGATGTGACCTTCTCCTTCCGTATGAATTACTCCACCCCGACCGATGACGCCATCGACAGAGGTACCGCTAAGCTCGGCGGCCTGACGAAGGAAATGTTCGGTGAATAAGCAAAGAAAGGAACTTACACAATGGCAATTATCAGACGTTCTCCGCTGGATCCCTATCCGGTGACCCCCAAATATCTCCAGACGAGAAACAGTGCACTGCACATCACACCTTCCCAGCTCAAGAATACCAAGGTCAAGTCCGATGAGGTCTATGGCATCGTGATTGATGTGCCGATGAATCCGGAGCTTATGGTGACTATGGTCTGCTATATCAACGGCGCTGCCAATCTCTACTTCAACAACGGCGGCGAGTATACCGGCGCCTCCACACGCTACAAGTCCGTAGTGCAGGCTGCCCGCAACCTCGTGGTCAATGCAACCCCGCTCAAGGCAAAGGCAAAGCGCACCTCCTCCTTCCCGCTGCCGGTCGGCATCACGCATTTCGTGTACCTCCTGACAAAGCGTGGCATCTTCAAGACCGAGATCACCCCCGGTCAGCTTACCGAGGACGACAAGGAGAAGCGTGTGGTATACTTCCTCTATCAGCAGATGATGGGCGCCATGCGTGTTGCCCAGCTCCGTGATGCAGAGGGTCTTCCGGAAGGCGGCAAAAAATGAGTGAACAGACCACACCCGCATCTGCCGAAAAGAAGCTGATTCTCAGCGGCATCCAGCCGACCGGTACCTTTACCCTCGGCAATTATATCGGTGCCGTCCGCAACTGGGGGCCGCTCCAGGATGAATGCCGGTGTTTCTATTTCATTGCGGACCAGCATGCGATTACCGTGAAAATTGAGCCGGCAGAGCTGCGGAAAAAGACACTTGAGGCCTATGCCCAGCTCCTTGCCTGCGGCATTGACCTTGACAAGTCGCTGGTCTTTATCCAGAGCCATGTGCCGACGCATTCCCAGCTTGCCTGGGTGCTCAACTGCTCGGCACAGTTCGGTGAGCTCTCCCGCATGACACAGTTCAAGGACAAGTCAAAAAAGCACCCGGACGACATCAATGCCGGACTGTTTGACTATCCGGTGCTGATGGCGGCGGACATTCTCATCTATCAGGCGGACATGGTGCCGGTCGGTGTCGATCAGATGCAGCATCTGGAGCTTGCCAGAACCATCGCAAGACGCTTCAACGGCCGCTACGGCGATACATTCAGGATCCCGGAGGGCTACATGCCCCCCGTCGGCGCCAAGGTCATGAGCCTACAGGAGCCGAACAAAAAAATGTCGAAATCTGATACCAACCCGAATG
>JAFXOO010000169.1 GCA_017528675.1 Oscillospiraceae bacterium
CTCGACCATGCGGTTGATGATCGCATTGAAGTCGAATTTTGCAAGCACATCCTGCACATTCGCAGAGAATCCGGCGAGGTAATCACGGAAATTCGCCTCGATGTTATCCGGATCCGCACACAGCAGGTCGAAGGTGTACCTGCTGGTATTGTAGAACTGATAACCGCTTGCCTTCGTCAGGAAACCGTCAATAACCGCAAAGCCCTTCTTGCGCTCATATTCTTTCATGACGGCATCATGCGTCGGCAGCAGGCAGTCGTGGAACCGCTTCACGACCGTCATCGGGAGGAAGAAGCAGCTCCCCGGAATGGGGAGCTGCTTCTGCATGAAGATGTTTATTTGCCGTATTCGTCAATGCACAAAATCCGTCAGTTTCACATCCTGTCCCGCACCGATCGCCGCTGCATAGATCAGCACAACTGCCGCATCGCTCGCATTGATAGTGCCGTCATCATTGACATCCGCAACTGCTTCCTGCGCATCTGTCAGTCCGGATTCATTTCCGGCGCCGATGGCTGCTGCTGCAATGAGGATCTGTGCTGCATCGGAGGCGTTGATTGTGCCGTCGCGTGTCACATCACCCTGTGATGGTTCAGCATCTCCTGAGAGCGCAGGGAGCTTCTCTCTCCACACATGTCCGCAGCCCGTGCAGGTATGTACGGCAAGTCCTTCACTCTCCATCGTGGGGTCCTTTTCTATGACGGTCTCGTAGGTATGCTTGATCTGGATCACCGATTCCTTGACACAGGCGGGGTTGCTTTTCGGATAAATCCGCAGCGTAAAGGAGGTCTCCGGGGCATCCTGTTCCAGAGTCAAGAACCTGTTTCCTTCTCTTTCCACATTTTCTGCTCCATCCGTGATTTCATAGACCATCTCTGTATCTGTGTATTCGCTGCTGGATTTTTCTAAACTAAACTTTAACCATAGCGTTGTATTAGCATCCACTACAGGGTATAAATCCCAGTAAAACTGATTGTTCCATGCCCACTCCCATACCGGAGCAAAGTCTGTGATGTACATTTCTTCCTTGGATTCTCCGCAATTCTCGCAGACGTATTTAACGGTTCCGTTCTCATCCATTTCTGACTGCTGTCTGAACTGATGCCCGCTCTGAATGTTTGTCTCTGTCCATTGGCTGGGATCCTTCAGACTGATTGTATAAAATGTCAGGAGCTGATTGTCCCAGTTGTACCAGACGACCTGTCCGTCGTCGCATACCGGTACACAGTCAGAGAGATGACCGGAAAAGTCGTAGATTGTGCCACAGCTTCCGTCCTTCTGGACGATCGTGTAGTAGACACGCTCCTCCCATTCCCACAGGAGCGTGAAGGTATCATCCTCGTTGTCAACAAGGTGCGGTGTCGTGGCAGATGCCTCTCCCTCAGGATGGCTTGTGACATTGACTGTCCTGACTGAGGCGTTTTTCAGAGAATTTACCGGAACTGCGGAAATATAAATGTTTCTGGTGTTGCTCTTGCTGAAATTGCTCTGTTCAATGGTGGAGCCTGCTATGAGATAATGCGTGCTGCTCTTGCAGAATCCTCCTACAGAAGCACCAGTCCGATTATTACCAATGGTATTGTCGCCGAACGTGAACAGATCCACCTTGGTGGATGACGATACAGCGCCGGTCAGCTTGCCGGTGCAGAGGCGGATAGAACGTGGATAAGCGTCGCCGTGGTCAATTACGGCAAACTGCTCTCCGTCGAGCAGAATGAACTGGTTGAATGAGTGACTGTCATAGCCCATAACCGATGACTTTCGGAGTTCATAGTTGGCTTCTGTGATCTTCAGGCTGTTCATATCAAGACGGACATGCATGTTGGCCTGATGGGAAACACCGTCTGTGTCAGGATACATGGTATGGCAGGTGTGGATGACCAACTCCTTGCCGTTATCGTCACAGCGCAGGCTGCCTCCACTGAACGGATATTTTGTATTGGCGCCCTTCAGCTCTGTAGAACCCAGCAGCATCCATTCCTGGTTGTACTTTGCGATGTGAAAGACCGGAAGTGTATCGTCATGGCTTGTATTATTCTGCCCGGTAATCACATAATAGCAGCCGTCCGATGCGGCATAAAACCCGCCATAAATTGGCAGCTCCATATCAATGATCTTCCGGTCGGTCAGGTAAAATTTCGTGTCATAGTATTCTACCAGGATCTTATTCGCAAGTGGACTGCCATACTGATCGCCCTGAACGCGCATCCAGCCGGACTCGGTTCGGACAAGACTTGACGTGACGGGATCAGCGGTATCCAGGTAATTCTGCCTTCCGGTGTTTGAGCCGTTGTAGCATTCGCAAAGCAGGGGATTGCCTTCGGCTCTTGCTGTCATAGTCCCCATACTGCACCATGCAAGTGTGGCGGCGATGAGCAGCGCTACATGCTTTCGTTTCATAGGACCTCCTATACTTCAAAACAGTCTTTACTTGTTATCCTCAATTTCGAGGCGCAAACAACGTCCTCTCTATTCTGCTTCAAAACTTAGAGTTAGTATCTGTTTGGATTACTGCTATAGACAATTACCCAAGCCAGCTTAGCAGATTGATAAAAATCATAGCTGCGACGAAATCGAGGACTGTTTATTCTATCATGGCGCATCAGGTCCTGACGAACCTATTGAATCCATAGCAGATGGAGCAGTTCAACCAGGTTACCAACCTGCAGGCTCAGATAGTTATTATGGACACAGCGGAAGGCTATGCTCAAGGATTCTGGGATGGGGCAGGGATCATGCTGAATCATATAAGATTGCCCACGATGAATCATGCTGGTGTAGCACAGGATCTATATGGTCAAGTTCTGCGCATATCTTTTTCTATATAATGAAACCCTTCAGTTTCACATCCTGTCCCGCACCGACAGCCGCCTCATAGATCAGCGCTCCACAAGTCCGAAGAAGGCCTGCCATTCTCCGTTTTTGCCGTAATTTCCGCATTCGATATTGTAAACCTTCCCGTCGATCTCCACATAGGTCGTCCAGTGCACGCCGGGTGTGCCTTCCATCCAGACATCATAGCCCATATAGGCGAGCATGCCTGCCATAGCACCGTTATACTGGATGCACTGACCAAGCTGGTAGTTAAAGATCGCATCCACATAGGTCTTAGCGACGATCTGATCCCAAAGATCACCGGCATACGCATACCGATTGGTGTAATGGATCCACTGGTGCGTGACGTAGAGCTTTTCTGCGTTGGTGTTTTCATCGGAGAAATGAGCAGCCGCAAAGGCATCCAGTGTCGCAATATCCTCATCACGGAGCTTGATGTGCTGGTAGACCTTGCCATCCTCTTTTTTACCCTCGTAGATATCATACTCTAGATGCGGCGAAAGCGCTGCATGATTCAGTAGATCAGCCGTCTCATTGTAGAGGTTGTAGCCGTTCTGATAAAACTCGTTTTTCGGGTCGATCTCTGGTGTGAAAGCCGTCAGCTTTTCCACACCGAGGACGCTTTTCAGGATCATCAATGCGTCGGTCTCATCCGGTACACCGTTCTGATTGACATCGGCTGCTGCGATCCTTTGCGGGAACACAAACTCGCCCATCATCAGATGTCTGTTCAGCGTGATAACATCAAGAAGATCGACTTTCTCATCCGGGTATACATCTCCAGGTTCAAAGGGGGCACTGATAAACGGCTCATGATCCGGTTCGGTACTCTCAAAATAGACATGATACAAAACCGCAGGATACTTGTACTCGCCGATTGGTGTGCCATTTATGAGAACACGGTTCCACTCTTCCTCGGTGCCCTCATAGTAGATGTTACCCGGATGCAGCCACGAATCTGTCAATGATTCATCGCTCATATAATACAAATGATCGATATACTTCAGCGATTTTGGAACAATGATCGGTACTGTCTGAAAATATCTGTCTGTCATGCTGAATTCAAACTGAACACCGCATCCTTCCGAAAAGGCAAATGCTCCGATAGCGGTCGTTCCTTCCCGAAGCCGGATCACATCCGGTTTGTTCCGCCCCTTCCAGGCGATCACAACATTGCCGGCATAGACCAGTCCGGCTGGCTGCGTCTGATACCATCGTGTGCCGGCAAATGCCTGGGATCCGATGTAATAGACACTGTCCGGTATGGAGATATCCATGATCTCCGAATGTCCCGCAAATGCGTATTCAAGAATGCCGGTGACAGGCTTTCCTTCGATCGTATCCGGAATGACGAGCTTTGACGGTGCTGTTTCCGGCACAAGGCCGGTGATCGTAACGCTGGTATCATAAATGGAGTAGGAAAAGATGTCTGCGGAGCTGCTCTCCGCCTGTGCCGGAAGAGCTGGCATTCCGGCAGTCATTGCTATAGCAGTCATGAAAGCTGTGATCTTCGTCATGTTCATGAAATCACCCTCCAGATCATGGTTCAGTCTCGGATTAGATGGCTTTGCGTGGATCAAACCACTTCTATTATAGCATGAATTGAAGCGAAAATCAAGTACCGACAGGGGCGGCAAGCACCTGAAATAGGACTTTATCGACAAACTGATAGTTCCCGGCACTGCCGGGAACTATTTCTGTTCGTAAAGAATCGGGTTATGCGTTTTTTACAAAATCCGTGACCGTTGCATCCGTGTGTCCTTCGCAGACAGCAGCGGCAATTTGGCACTCATGTTGCTATATTGAAAGGCTGAGGACCCGGCATTGCCAGAGCCCATCGTTCACAAACTATATCGTGTTTTCTGTTAGTGGATAAAATCCGTCAGTTTCTCATCTAACATGGCAGAGTATCTTATTCTCGTTGCATAATCTGATAATTGTTTCTTAACCTCATCAGGAAACTCTAATCCTACACATTCTTCTTGCAGAATTATTCTGCAAAAAGCCTTAACAAAGTTTTTCCTTAGCAAAATTATCTTTTGACAGCTCTTCAAAACTGAGACTTACAACAGTATATTCATTTTGCAAAGCATAACAGAGAGCACATTTTGGGGTATCTGCCCTATTAGCATCATCGACATGAAAGCTTCTCTGCATGATTTCATAGCGCTATAAAAAAATCATCAATACCGAGTATCTTCCTGAAGCCAGGTTCAGCCTCGTTCAGTACATCCGCTATTCTCAGGATTGTATCTATGACCTCCAATGATAAAAATCAGCAGTAGGCAAACAAACTTGACTACTGCTCATAGAAATCATATATTATAGAATCTCAAAATATCGTGGGTTTCAAGTGTTCAATAGGGGATAAGGGGTGCAGGGGCGAAGCCTGCAAAATCACTTTTTGACAGACTGAGAGCCGGAGCCTCCCTTTCAGGGGGCCCCGGCTTTCATCATGGAATCAGTGTACAAAGTCAATGATCTTCGCATCAGTATGTCCCGCTCCGACCGCAGCAGAATAGATCAGTACGATCGCTGCATCCGAAGCATTCACGGCATTGTCCTTGTTGACATCCGCAGCAGACCTCTGTGCATCCGTCAGGGCGGCTTCTCCTCCGGCACCCATCGCTGCCGCAGCGATCAGGATCGTTGCCGCATCTGAGGCATTTACGGTGCTGTCACCGTTGACCTCGCCCGGAACGACCTTCGGCTCCTCCACAGGGATCGTACCGGCGGTCAGGTAGCTCCACTCTGTGTACTGCGTGCTGTCGGTGACAATTTTTTCATTTCTGCCACGGACACGGATATAGTAGGGTCTGTTGGGGTTGAGGTTCTCGATCGTGACCTTGTGCTCGGACATGTACATGGAGACATAGCTGGAACCGGTGCAGTAGATATCGGTAAAGTCCGGGTCAGCAGCGACCTGGTATTCCCATGCCGGGAGGGATTCATCCTTGCTCCAGGTGATCCGGACTGCATTGCCGCTGACCGTCTTATTCAGATTCGGCGCAGGCAGTGTGCCGGGCGTTTCCTGCGGCATTGCGAAGGTATCCGTGCCAATTTCAGAGGGTTCTACCGTCTCTGTCGTCCGGGTGAAATCCAGCCGGATCTCCCCGTCCTCGACCTTGAAGACATCACCGAGCTGTTCAGCGACCTCCTCCTTGCTCATGCCTGCATCTGTGTAGTTGATCGCTTCATTCTTGAAGCTGCTGTTGTCGCAATTGGTATAGTAGCAGCCGATCTCCTTGTAGTTGTTGCAGCTGTAGCTGTCGGAATCGTGATTGCCGACCATTGCACCGTAATTCTTGTCATTGCGGGAGATCGTGCCCTCACTCAGGCAGTGGTAGATGGCATAGGTATCAATTCCGTGATTGTTGCCGAGCAGGCCGCCGGTGCCAACGATACCGCCTGCACCGAGTGCAGATTTGCCCCAGTCACTTGACACATCGCCACGGTTGATGCAGTTGAATACGCCCATGATCGGTTTTCCCTCATTGTAGCTCCCGATGATGAGCGGCGTAGTCGGAATGCCGTATACCTGGATGCCAAAGATACAGGTGTACATGATCATTCCGAGGATGGCAGCCGGGCTACCGTCATCCACACGGCCGACAATGTCGCCGGCACTGCATTCATGTGACAGCGGATATGCCATATCCCGTGCAACGTTGTTCTCGTAATATCTGCCCTGTGCCATGACGGTGCCGTCGAACTCGCAGCAGGTGATGACACCGCCCCGGTCACAGTAGGCAGCAATGCCGCCCGCATAGACCGGCCACGAGGAGCTGTCATCGTCTCTGCTGGGATTCTGCGCAATAACGAAGCTGTCCTTGACGACCGTATTGGCTACGACGCCGGATACATAGCCGAACAGACCGGCGACGCTGTAATGATAGCTGAACATACCGGAGATGGTGTGGCCGTTTCCGTTGAAATAGCCCTCGAATGTCTCATGGGCAAAGTCGGTTCCCATCGCACCGCCGCAATCGCTGTCATAGGGGGTGGCGTTCTTTTTCATACCGATCGCCGTCCAGTTGTACGCCGGTACATTGTCCCCGCCCTTCGTCCAATTCTCGTAATTGCTCAGATCATTGAGCTGGATGTCTGCCATCAGGTTGATGTAGGTGTCCTTCATGGTCACGCCGTTCCGGACGAGCTTGGCAAGGCCTGCGAGCTCCTCCGGGGTGCTGATGCAGAAAATGTCGATACGCTTGGCGGAGTCTCCCTCTCCGGTAATGACATACTGATGCTCCCTGTAATACCAGGAGGTATCGGCTGTGCCGTCCCAGATGTGCTGCTCGGCTGCCTGTGCGGTAATGGCGGGCGTATCTGCTGCAAGCTTCAGCGGCAGAACCTCCCCGATCCCCATGCTCAGGAGAAGTGTACAAGCGGTCAGACCGGCGATGATGCTTTTGACTGTTCTTTTCATGATTTTCATCCTTTCTTAAGACAACACCGCACAGAGCTGGTGGTGCAGA
>JAFXOO010000170.1 GCA_017528675.1 Oscillospiraceae bacterium
GATGCTGCGAGCAAAAGCATGAATACAATGAAATAATAGCCGATTCCGTGAACCACTTCCCTGTCCACCGGCTTTCCGTCGCAGCGCACCACGACGACCGAACGGGGGCTCAGGATGCAGCGGATTTCCTTGATGGCGCTCTTGAACAGCACCAGAATACGCTTGACTTTCAGACCGCCGCCCGTGGAGCCTGCACAGCCGCCGACGAACATCAGCAGCATCAGAATCATCTGTGAGAAGAACGGCCAGTTTGTGTAATCTGCTGTCGCAAAGCCTGCCGTGGAGATGATCGTGAACACCTGGAAGGAGGCGTAGCGCAGCGCTGTGAGGATGTTGCCGCCGTAGTGACGGGTAATGTTCAGCGTGATGAGTGTGATGGAAACTGCGCAGATGCCGAAAAATACCCGCAGCTCCTCGTTCTTGAGCACCTGGGTGAACTTCCTGGAGAGAAGCAGGAAGTACATCGTGAAATTGACAGAGAACAGCATCATGAACAGCGTCACGATCACTTCAATATAGACGCTGTTGTAGTCCGCAATGCTTCCTGCCCGCACCGAGAAGCCGCCGGTGCCTGCGGTGGAGAAAGCGGTGGTGATGGCGTCAAAGAAGGGCATTCCGCCGATGAGCAGAAGCACCGTTTCCAGCACGGTCAGTGCAATGTAGATCAGGTAGAGAATCCGCACCGAGGAGCTCATTTTGGCAACGAGCTTGCCGGCGGTGGGGCCTGCGGATTCGGCACGGACAAGATGCATTGTGCGGGTATCCGACTGCGGCATGATGGCGAGCATCAGGATCAGTACGCCCATGCCGCCGATGAAATGCGTGAATGCCCGCCAGAACAGGCACGATCTGGACATTGCCTCGATGTCGTTGAGAATGGTGGAGCCGGTGGTGGTCAGGCCTGAGGCTGTCTCAAAGATGGCATCCGCCAGATGCGGGATTTCGCCGGAGATGAAGTACGGCAGCGCACCGAATACCGAGCAGGCAATCCACGAGCAGGCGACAACCGCCATGCCCTCACGGGTGTAGACTGACGTATTTTTGGGCTTCCGGAGGGTGGCGAGCGTGCCGAGCAGAATCATGCCGGCACTGGTGGAGGCAAAGCCGATCAGGCTCGGCAGCTCCCCGTAAATCCCCGCCACAATCATCGGCAGCAGCAGCAGTGCGCCGACTGCACGGACGATCTGGGCAGTGAGATAGAATATCATTTTATGGTTCATCCGGGCTGCCCTCCGTTATATGCTGAACATCTCGTCCAGGCTGGTGATCTTGCGGTTGGTGGTGACGACTACAACGCTGTCATTGACCTTGAGCACATCATCGCCGGAGGGGATGATGCGCTTGGCGCCCCGGATGATGCCGGCGATCAGGAAGCCGGCGTTGACATGCAGCTCCTTCAGCGGCTTGCCGATGTATTTTGCGCCCTCCCGGATGATAAACTCAATGGCTTCAAGCTTGTTGTCCGCAAGGCGGTAGAGGGTGATGATATTGCTGTTCTCGGAATTCTGCTTGGCACGGACATATTGCAGCACCAGCTCGGCGGTGGTCTCCTTCGGGGAGATGATGTTCTCCAGTCCCACGCTGTCGGAGATGGAGAGCAGCGAGGCACGGTTGATCTTGGTCACGACCTTCTCCACGCCGATCTTCTTGGCATAGAGTGAGAGGATGATGTTTTCCTCATCAATGCCGGTCAGCATGATGCAGGCATCCGCCTTTTCAAGGCCTTCCTCCAGCAGGATATCCTGATCCGTGCCGTCGGCATGGATGACATCCGCCTTGGAGAATTCCGCTGCAAGCTCGTCGCAGCGCTGCTGGTTCTGCTCGATGACCTTCACCTGGAGCCCCTGTTCAAGGAGCTGCCGCACAAGATAGTGGCCGATCTTGCCGCCGCCGACGATGATGGCGGACTTGACACGGGATTTGAAATCACCCGCCTGCTTGTAGAGCTTGGACAGCTCACTGTGCATGGCGGTGATGTAGATCTTGTCGTTCGCCTGAAGGCGGAAGGAGCCGTCCGGAATCAGGATCTCCTCGCCCCGCTTGACGGCGCAGACCAGCATATGCAGCCGGAGCTTTGCGGAAATGGCAGCGAGCTGTATGCCGTCGAGGATGCTGTGCTCTGTGACCTTCATCTCTGCAAGCTCCATGCGGCCCTTGGCGAAGGTTTCGACATGGATGGCGTTGGGATAGCGCAGCATACGGGAGATGTCATTGGCGGTCTGGAATTCGGGGTTAATCATCATGGAAATCCCCAGTTCCTCACGCATGAACACGAGCTGCTCGGCATAGTGCGGATTGCGCACACGGGCAACGCTGTGCTTGGCGCCGCATTTGCGTGCCATCAGGCAGCAGAGAATGTTTGTCTCGTCCGAATCGGTCATGGCGATGATGATATTGGCCTCATCCACGCCCGCTTCAAGCAGATCCTTGACGATCAGGGCATTGCCGGCAAAGCCCTGGATGTCGTTGTTGTTGATCAGATTGGTGACGATCTCACGGTCAATGTCCATGACGGTGATGTCATGCCCTTCGTTGCATAGGGTTTCTGCGAGAAGGCTGCCGGCCTTGCCGCAGCCTGCGATCAGTATGTTCACGGTCAGTTCTCCTTTTCTGAACCCGTGCAGAATGCCTGCACCGGGAAGCATGGAAGCACCCCTGTACCCGGCGTCTGCCCGGTGCACAGGGAGCTTGCTACTGATTAACATTATAGTCCTTATTGTTCATTTTGTCAAGATGAAAGCAGACGGCTTGCATTTTCCGGTCAGATGTGGTATAATAGGCACGGACGCAGAAGCAAGGGCAACAACGCACAGAGCTGGTGGCGCAGGAGCGCCGCCAGACCGCCGGGCGGGCTTTGTGCGGTGCTGTCCGGAATCAACAGAAGGAAAGGAAGCTGTTGAATTATGACAGTATTACTGATATGTGGAATCCTGTGCATCCTCGGTGCGGCAGCGCTGGGCGTGCTGGCGTTTCTGCCGGGGAGGGCGGCTGCACATACGCCTGAGCGCCGGGAGCCGCTGCCGGGCGGTGACGGAGTGTATACACTCAGCGTCACGGGGATGAACTCCATTGCCAGGGTGACGGCTGTGGAGGCGGCGCTCGCAGAGTTTCCGGCGCTCAACGCTGAAACAGACCTGGATGAGGGCACGATTGTGCTGCATTACAAGGGCTATCCTGATCTGGAGATGCTCGATGCCGTGAAGCAGGCTGTGGAATCCACGGGCTGCAAGGTCTCGGAGATCGAATGATCCGGTTGTGCATGGCCGTACATGAACCCGCTGCCCCCGCTGCACATGCAGAGGGGGCAGATTGTTGTCTGTGCTGCACTGCATCAGAAAAATGCTTGCATTTTCCGGCAGAATGTGTTATAATATAGATTGGTTTTTATTGCTGGTACAACAGATGGTACAACAGAAAGGAGTGATCCGGCATGACGGATCCGCAGCTTGCGGGACTCCCGGAGACGGAGGCCTGCATCCGTGCCGTGCGGGAATGGCTCTCGCAGCGCCCGGAGCAGCCGCTTGCCTATCTGCACAGCTTCGGCTGTCAGCTCAATGTGGCGGACGGCGAGAAGCTCACGGGTCTGCTGATGGCAATGGGCTACGGCATGACAGAGGAGCCGGAGAAGGCGTCTCTCATTCTATACAACACCTGCGCTGTGCGGGAGAATGCAGAGGATCGTGTGTTCGGTACGCTCGGCAGCATCAAGCACCTGAAAACGCAGAATCCCGCCCTCATCCTCTGCGTGACCGGCTGTATGACGGCACAGGAGAGCGTGGCGGAAAAGATCCGGCGCTCCTATCCGTATGTGGATATCGTGATCGGCTCATCCGCCGTGCAGCGTCTGCCGCAGATGCTCTATGCAAAGATGCAGGGACAGCGCCATGCGTTCGATACCGAGACCTACACCGACATCCCGGAGGGCATTCCGACCCGCCGGGAGAGCAGCTTCAAGGCGGCTGTGCCGATCATGTACGGCTGCAACAATTTCTGCACCTACTGCATTGTGCCCTATGTCCGGGGCAGGGAGCGCAGCCGCACACAGGCAGCGATTCTTGCGGAGGTGCGGGAGCTGGTGGAGAACGGCTACAGGGAGATCATGCTGCTCGGACAGAATGTCAACTCCTTCTCGCCGCCGGACGGCACGGATTTTCCGGCGCTGCTGCGGGAGATCGACAAGATCCCCGGCGATTTCCGGATCCGGTTCATGTCCTCCCATCCGAAGGATGCGACCCCGGCGCTGATGGATGCGATCTTGGAATGCGAACATGTCGCAAAGCACCTGCATCTGCCGGTGCAGTCGGGCAGCAACGATGTGCTGCGGCGGATGAACCGGCGCTATACTGTGGAAAAATACCTCTCGCAGGTGGAGTACATCCGCACGAAATGCCCGGATTTCTCGCTGACCACCGACCTGATCGTGGGCTTCCCGGACGAGAGCGAGGCGGATTTTGAGGCGACGCTTGCACTTGTGCGGCGTGTGCGGTTCGACAACATGTACTCGTTCATCTACTCGAAGCGCACCGGCACAAAGGCCGCCCTGATGGACGACCCCGTGACCGATGCGGAGAAAAGCGCCCGCATGACACGGCTGCTTGCCCTGCAACGGGAGATTGCCGTGGAGAACAACAGGCGCTTTGTCGGCAGGACGCTGCGTGTCTTGTGCGACGGCGTGAGCAGGAAACGCCCGGAATGCGTCACCGGCAGAAGCTCGGAAAACATGCTGGTGGAATTCCCCGGCGATGCCTCGCTCATCGGCAGCTTTGCGGATGTCACGATCACCGAAAGCCACAGCGGCGCACTGACCGGTGTGCTGCGCTGAACCATATTCTACACACATTCTGAAAGGAGAAATCAATCATGGATATCATCGAAATGACCCGTGAACTCGGCAAGGCCATCCAGGCCGATGACCGCTATATCGCCTATATGCTCGCACGCCAGGCAAATGACGAGGACGAGCAGCTCCAGAATCTCATCAAGGGCTTCAACCTCAACCGCATGCAGCTCCAGATGGAGATTGCCAAGCCCGATAAGGACGACGACAAGATTCAGGCGCTCAACGAGACAATCAAGTCCAGCTATCAGCTCATCATGGAGAATCCCCGCATGGCGGTCTACAATGCTGCCAAGCAGGGGTATGACGAGCTGATGAGCCAGATCAACACCGTCATCACCATGTCCTCCAACGGCATGGATCCGGACAGCATTGATGTGACGACTGCCTCCTGTACCGGTGACTGCGGTACCTGCGGCGGGTGCCACTGAGGCGGGAGCCCGCTGAAAAGCGGATGAGAATGCCAAACACAAGATAAGGGGTAAACAGAATGCCTTTGGGACTGAAGGACATCAAACGGGAGCAGCTCTCCCCGATGATGCAGCAATACTATGATACCAAAATGCAGTATGCGCACTGTGTGCTGTTTTACCGGCTCGGTGATTTCTACGAGATGTTCTTTGACGATGCCATCCGGGTGTCGAGGGATCTGGAGCTGACGCTGACAGGCCGGGACTGCGGTCTGGAGGAGCGTGCGCCCATGTGCGGCGTGCCGTACCACAGCGCCGAGCTGTATATCAAGCGCCTGATCGACAAGGGCTACCGTGTGGCGATCTGCGAGCAGATGACCGACCCTGCTCTTGCCAAGGGTCTTGTGGAGCGTGAGGTCATCCGTGTTGTCACGCCCGGCACGGTCATCGAGAAGGATATGCTCGATGAATCGGCAAATAACTTCCTGTGCTGCGCCTATACGGACGGCGGGGACACGGCGCTTTGCTTTGCGGATCTCTCCACCGGCGAGGCGGCTGTCTACCCGACCGGCGGTGCGACAATGCAGGACGACATCATCAACCTGCTCTCCCGCTACAGCCCGGTAGAGCTCATTTTTAATACTGCCTTTCTCGATCTGAAAGCAGTCGGGGATTTTGTCAGAGTCCGGCTGCAATGCGCCTGTGCGCTGCGGGATGCGGCATGCTTTGACCCGCAGCAGCAGGCAGTGTGCGTCTGCAAACAGTTTTCCGTCGAATCCATCGGCATGCTCGGCCTTCCGGAGAGCGGCACCAGAACCGCTGCCGTCTGCGGGCTGTTCGAGTACATTGCCGATACCCAGAAGCTCGAAACCGGGCGCTTTACGACGCTTGAACTCGATGACCAGGCGGCTTATATGACCCTCGACTACAACGCCCTGCGCAACCTGGAGCTGACCAGAACCATGCGCACCGGCGAGAAGAAGGGCACGCTGCTCTGGGTGCTCGATGCGACCCGCACTTCGATGGGAAAGCGCATGCTCCGGAGCTGGCTCGAACGGCCGCTGCGGTCACCTGCCCGGATCATTGCCCGCCACAACGCCGTGGAGGCGCTCATGCGGGAAACGCTTGCCGCTGCCGATATCGGGGATTCCCTTGACCGGATGTTCGATCTGGAGCGGCTCATGACCCGGATTATCTACAAGCAGGCAACCCCCCGTGATCTGCGGGCGCTCTGTGCCACGGCGCAGGAATTGCCGGGGCTGAAGGCGCAGCTTGCTGCCTTTGAGGAGATTCCGCTGCTCAGAACGCTGAACGGCCGCATTTCAGACCTCCGGAAGATTGCCGACCTGATCGGCCGTGCGATTGTGGAGGATCCGCCTGTGACGGTCAAGGACGGCGGCGTGATCCGTGAGGGCTTTGACCCGGATCTTGACCGGCTGCGCTCCGTGATGAACGGCGGCAGCAGCATCATCGAGCAGATCGGTGAGCAGGAACGGGAGCGCACCGGCATCCGGAATCTGAAGGTCGGCTTCAACCGGGTGTTCGGCTATTATCTTGAAGTCACCCGCTCCTATCTCGACAAGGTGCCTGCCAATTATATCCGCAAGCAGACGCTCACCAATGCCGAGCGCTACATCACGGAGGAGCTCAAGGACGCCGAAAATACCGTTCTCGGCGCCAAGGACAAGGCGTTGCAGCTTGAACAGGAGCTGTACAGCCAGGTGCGGGACATCCTTGCCGGTGCGCTTGTGAGCGTGCAGGAGACGGCCGCTGCGGTGGCGGAGCTGGATGTGCTGCTGTCCTTTGCGGAGACTGCCGTGAAGAACAACTACTGCAAGCCCGACATCGTCCTTGACGGCACATTGCAGATTCATGACGGGCGGCATCCGGTCGTGGAGCAGATGCTCGAAGAAGAAGTCTTTGTGCCGAATGATGTCTATCTGGATACCTCTGCCTGCCGGCTGAATGTTATCACCGGGCCGAATATGTCCGGTAAATCAACGTATATGCGCCAGACGGCGCTCATTGTCCTGATGGCGCAGACCGGCAGCTTCGTGCCGGCACGCTCGGCACGGATTTCGGTTGCTGACCGGATCTTCACCCGTGTGGGCGCATCGGATGACCTTGCAGCGGGCGAGAGTACCTTCATGGTCGAGATGAAGGAGGTCGCTGAGATTCTGCGGCATGCGACACAGGACAGCCTTGTCATCCTCGATGAGGTCGGACGGGGCACCTCGACCTTTGACGGCATCAGCATCGCAAGAGCGGTGGCGGAATACATCTGCACCGGCAAAAACCTCGGCTGCAAGACGATGTTTGCCACGCATTACCATGAACTGATTGCCCTGGAGGACGAGCTGCCGGGGGTGAAGAATCTGAGCGTTGCCGTGCGCAAGGGGCGTGACGGCATCCGCTTCCTGCGCAAGATCGTACCGGGCGGCACGGACGACAGCTACGGCATTGACGTTGCCAAGCTCGCAGGGCTGCCGAATGCTGTGCTCAAGCGGGCGAGGGGCATCCTTGCGGGACTCGAAACCCAGGCGGAGCAGGCAAAGCACCGGGATACCGCCGGCGAGGAACAGCTCGGCTTTGCGGCACAGCAGGAGTCCCAGATTCCGAAACGCCTGCGCCAGATGAACCTGGCGGAGCTTTCCGATGCCGAATGCAGGGAATTCTTAGAGGAATTGCAGGCACTTGCCGGTGTCTGACATGTGAAAAACAATCTGTCCGCATCCACCACGAAAGGAGACATCCATGCCCGTTATCAACGTCCTCGACAAGGCCGTATCCGAGCTGATTGCAGCCGGTGAGGTCATTGAACGGCCGTCCTCGGTCATCAAGGAGCTGGTCGAAAATTCCATAGATGCCGGCGCCCGGCACATCACGGTCGAGATCAAGGACGGCGGCACCTCCTTCATGCGCATCGTGGACGACGGCTGCGGCATGGCAAGAGAGGACGTACCGACGGCATTTCTGCGCCATGCCACGAGCAAGATCAGCGAGAAGGATGACCTCGACAGCATCCTGACACTCGGCTTCCGGGGCGAGGCACTCGCCTCCATTGCCGCTGTGGCGAAGGTCACGCTCATGACCAAACGCCCGGAGGATGCCTACGGCACCCGCTACGAGATCGCCGGGACGGACAGCGGTGAGCCGGAGGAATGCGGCTGCCCGGACGGTACCACGCTCGTCATCAAGGATTTGTTCTTCAACGTCCCCGCCCGCCGCAAATTCATGAAACGGGATTCGGCAGAGGGTGCTGCGGTGTCGCAGATTGTCCAGAAAATCGCCATTTCTCACCCGGAGATTGCATTCCGCTTCCTGCGGGACAACAAGCCGGTTTTTCACACGGACGGCGCAGGCTCGCTGCTGTCTGTGATTCATTCCGTATTCGGGCGGGAATTTGCATCGGGGCTGATACCGGTGGATTCCGAAACGGAGGGCATCCGGGTGCACGGCTATGCGGTGCGGCCGCTGTTCAGCCGTCCGAACCGCAGCTTCCAGACATTCTTTGTCAACTCCCGCTATGTCCGCTCCCGTGCGCTCACAACGGCGCTGGAGAGTGCCTATGATAATATGGTGATGGTCGGGAAATTCCCGGCTTGTGTGCTGATGCTGGAAATGCCGCCGGATTCGCTCGATGTCAACATCCACCCTGCCAAGGCGGAGGTGCGCTTTGCTGACGAGAAACGGGTTATCAATGCGGTCTATTTTGCGCTGAAAAACGCCATGCAGCAGGAGGGCCTGATCTATGAGCTCAAGGCGCCGGAGCGTGACTGGTACGCCGGTGCGCCGGAGCCTGTCTATGAGCAGAAGCCGCTCATTGCCGAGCAGCCTGCCCCGGCACCTGTGCGGGAGCCTGTGCAGGAGCACCCGGTGACTGTACCGGTAAAGCCCGCTGCACCAAGCCCTGAAAAGCCCGCAGCAGCGCCGCTTCCTGCCGGAGATATGCCGTTCGGCCTTCCGCAGGAGGTGGCGGCGCGTCCTGTGCAGGTGTCGTCCTCTGCATTTGCAGAGGTCAGCCCGCCGAAGGTCGCTGTGTCCGCCGGAGAGTTCCCGATGATTGATGCCTCGGATGATACGGAGGAATTCCCGGTGGAGGAGAAGCCGCAGTACACCTCTGCGCCGGTTCCGCCCGTTTCTGCGGAACCGGCGGTGCAGGAGCTGCAAACGGAGCCGTTCCCGGATGTGAAGGTCGTGGGCGAACTCTTTGCCAATTATATCCTGGCACAGTCCGGGGATACGTTCATCATCATCGACAAGCATGCCGCCCATGAGCGTGTGATTTTTGAGCGGCTGCGGAAGGAGAATTGCAGCCAGTACCGGCAGATGCTGCTTCAGCCGTGCAGGGTGCTGCTGACCTCGGATGAGTTTGATGCGATGGAATCGCAGACAGAATTGCTCGAAAGGCTTGGCTTTTCGTTCGATTTCTCACGCCGTCCCTATGTCGTGACAACGGGGGCGCCGGTTTTCTTTGACGGGCTCGACCTGGACGAGATTGTGCAGGAGCTTGCGCACAATCTGCTTCTGGGAAAGATCAACCCGCAGTCTCATGTCCTCGATGATATGCTGCACGAAATGGCGTGCAAATCCGCCATCAGGGCAAATGACAGGAATTCCACAGAGGAGCTTCAGGCGCTCGCTGAGCGGGTCTGCAATGATGACAGCATCCGGCATTGCCCGCACGGGCGGCCGGTGATGTTCACGATGTCGAAATATAACCTTGAACGGCAGTTCCGGAGGAGGGTGTGAGCTATGAAAAGAACGTGCAGACAGTGCGGCGCCTCGTTTGAGCTGTCTGATTCCGAGATCCGGTATTTTCAGCAAAAGGGTCTGGAACTGCCGAAGCGCTGCCAGGCGTGCCGGAAGCGGAACCGCAATACGCCGGCGGCAGCAACCGTGCGGGTCAGCAAGGCTGCCTCATGGTGGACACCCGGAAAGATCGCTGCCATCGCCGGGGCGGCAGTGCTGCTTACAGCGGGAGGCATTTTTGCTGCCGTTCTGGCAGGAAAGTCCGGTGCAGCACCGGAACGCACCATGATCGAAGCGCCTGTCACCGAACCGGCGGAAACGACCGCCGCACCGACAGAAATCACTGCGCCGGAGACAGAAGCGCCTACCGAAGTGCCCACGGAAGCCCCCACGGAAGCACCTGCTCCGACGCAAGCGCCTGCGGCAGCGGAAACCAGACCCAGGGCAGAGGTGACCTATATCCTGAATACCTACCGGAAGAAATTCCACAAGCCGGACTGTCCGAGTGTCACGGAGATGAACGCCAAAAACCGCAAGAAATTCTACGGCACCCGTGACGAGGCCATCGCTGACGGCTATTCACCCTGCCACAACTGCAACCCCTGACAGGAGGTTTCATGGAAAAACAGAAAGTCCTTGCCGTGGTCGGCCCTACCGCTTCGGGGAAAACGGCGCTCGGTGCAGCGCTTGCCAGGGCTTACGGCGGGGAGGTCATCTCCGCCGATTCAATGCAGATCTATGAGGGGCTCGACATTGCTTCGGCAAAGCCCACGGAGGCTGAGATGCTCGGCGTACCGCACCATCTGATCGGCTGCATCCCACGCTCCCACCGGTTTTCCGTAGCAGAGTACGCTGCGCTTGCCCATGAGACGATTGCCGGAATCGCCGGCCGGGGGCATCTCCCAGTGATGGTCGGCGGAACGGGACTCTATGTGGACACCGTGCTCGGCGGAATGGCGTTTCCGCAGGAGGAGGACTCCGGTATGCGGGAGATCCTGCTCCGGCGCCTTGCAGAGGAGGGCAAAGCGGCGCTTCATGCACAGCTTGCGGCACTCGACCCGGAGGCCGCCGCCGCCATCCATCCGAACAATGCCGTGCGGGTCATCCGGGCGCTGGAGGTCTGCCTGACTACCGGCTCGACCTTTACGCAGTACAAGCGGGAAAATGCCGCCCGCCCCTCGCCCTATGAGGTGCTGTACATCGGCCTGGACTGGGAGCGGGAGACACTCTATGCAAGAATCGACCGCAGAGTTACCAGAATGGCGGAAAACGGCCTGATCGAGGAGGTCAGGGACGCTATGCAGCACCAGACCGCCACGGCGGGCGCTGCCATAGGCTATAAGGAGCTTTTCCCCTATTTTGCAGGCGAAAAGCCGCTTGAAGAATGTCTGGACGATATCCGGCGGGAAACAAGGCGCTATGCCAAGCGTCAGCTTACCTGGTTTCGTCGAAATGCTCAAATTCATTGGTTAAAGATGTACGAAAGTGACGAACTGCGAAAAATTTTGGAAAAAGCGAAAAAAATCATAGTCAAAAACGATTTTTTATGCTATAATGGATAATAAGTGCTTTTACAGCAAGAAACAGAAGCACTTCCGATGCAGCCGGCCGGCTGCACCAGAAAGGAGAAAGCAATGAACAAAATGATGAACCTCCAGGACACTTTCCTGAATCAGGCACGCAAGGAGCGCATTCTTGTGACAACGTATCTTGTCAACGGCTTCCAGTGCAAGGGCATCGTCAAGGGCTTTGACAACTATGTTGTCATCTTTGACTGCCAGGGCCAGCAGCAGCTTGTCTACAAGCATGCCATCTCCACCATTGCGCCCTCTCGTCCGGTTTCGATCCTGGATAATGAGCCGGAAAAGGCAGAATAAAGGCAGCCTATGAACAATGGTATGATGACGATCGTTCTCGTTGTTGTGGCGATCTTTGTCATTCTGACGGTCGTGAATGTGGCCTACCGGGCGGTGAATGTGGATTATGTCACCGAAACGGCGCTGGTCTCCGTGGGAACGGATTCCGAACGTGTCAAGGGCGTTTTCGTCCGGGACGAGGAAGTGCTGAGCTACAGCGGAGACGGCGTTATCAGCTATGAGGTCGCTGACGGCGGCAAGGTCGGTGTCGGCAGCCTGATTGCCGGTGTCTATTCCTCTGAGGATCAGATTGAGATCCGCCAGCGGATTGCTGCGCTCAAAAATGAGCTGGCGCTGCTCGAACGCATCTCGAACCCCGGCACGACCCAGACGGCACAGCCCTCCGGGATTTCCGAGCTGTTCACACAGGATTACAAGGAATATCTGTATGACCGTGAACGGCATGACCTTGAGGATCTGAGCGCCAGACGGGGCGATATGCTCGTGCTGCTTTCCACCTACCAGCTTGTCACCGGCAAGGACAGCGGCTATGCCGTCAAGATGCAGAAGATTCAGGCGGAAATCGCAGCGCTTGAAAAGACGCAGGAAACCCCTGTGCAGACCATCGTTGCGGAGGATGCAGCCTATTTTGTAAGCTATGCCGACGGGTACGAGGATTCGCTCCGGATCGGGGATGTCCCCGGACTGACTCCCGATAAGATCGCTGAAATCCGGGACAACCCCGGCAATGAGAACGGCGCAATCGGAAAGCTCATCGACAGCTACCGCTGGGTGCTTGCCGCGGTGGTGGACAACTCTGAGAAGATCTATAACAAGGGTGACGAAGTGACGCTGAAATTCGCTTCGACCTCTGAAACCGTGCGGGGCGAGATTACGTTTATCAACGGCGCCTTCGGTGCCGACAAGACAGTAATCGGCGTGACCTGCTATTCCATGTCACATGATCTGGTGCAGCACCGGACAGAGACTGTGGAGATCATCCGTGGCGAGTATCAGGGCATTATGGTGCCCAGAGATGCGCTCCATTTCAAGGAGATCACCAACAAGGACGGCAAGTCCGAGAAGATCCGTGGCGTCTATGTGCTCAGCGGAGAGCAGCCGGAATTCC
>JAFXOO010000171.1 GCA_017528675.1 Oscillospiraceae bacterium
GCCGGGATTGACAACTGAAAGCATGGAGGCCATCATCGCCTCCGTGCTGCCGCAGGTTACGCAGATCTGAGAATCCGGGTCGATGGTCTGTCCGGAAAAATGCGCATGCTTTCTGGCAAGTGCTTCCCGGAAATTCTGCGCACCCCAGGTGATGGAATACTGGTGGAAATCCTCGCCGGACACCTCTGAAAGACGGTTCAGAATTTCCTGGGGCGGGGCGAAATCCGGGAATCCCTGTGAGAGATTCACAGCCCCGTACTGGGCGGAAATGCGTGTCATCCGGCGGATGACGGAATCGGTAAATCCTGCGGTTCTCTGTGATAATGACGGCATAAAACTACTCCTTATTCTTCCAGTTCTGGCGGATATCTGCCCACTTCTGGTCTCTCGATTCTATGATAACACGAATATCATCATCTGTCAAGTGTCTGAACCGTGCCTGGCGCTTCAGGTAATGCTCGACGCTTGTAAAGGTTTCCGGGTCACGGTTCAGGGTAAACCTGCCGTTTTCGTACTCAGCCAGGTAGAACAGGCCACAGTCTGCAATCTCCCTGGCAGCCTCGACAGTATCACTCACTGGAATGCCCCAGCCGGTCGGACAGGGGGCAATGACATGGATGAACTTCGGCCCCTGGATTTGCTTTGCCTTCTCCACCTTGTTCAGAAAGTCCGGCAAATAGCCGACTGTTGCCGTAGCAGCATAGGGAATGCCGTGTGCTGCCACGATCTCGAACAGGTTCTTCTTCGGGCGAAGATTGCCGTGGATATTGGAACCGGCAGGCGTGGTGGTCGTCCTGGCGCCAAAGGGCGTCAGCCCGGATTTCTGGATGCCGGTGTTCATGTAGGCTTCGTTGTCATAGCAGATGTAGAGAATGTTGTCACCCCGGTCAATGGCACCGGAAAGTGCCTGGATGCCGATGTCTGCCGTGCCGCCGTCACCGGCAAAGCCCACCGCCTGGAAGTCCGTGATTCCACGCCTGCGCAGACCTGCTTCCACACCGGTGAGCATGGAGGCGGTGCCTGCAAACATCGAAATGATGGCGTTGTTGGAAAAGCAGAGCTGCGGGAAATTGAATCCCACCGCTGACATGCATCCGGCAGGCAATACGGCTACTGTTTTCTCACCAAGAACCTTCAGTGCCGCACGGACAGCCAAAGAGCCGCCGCATCCTGCGCAGGCCTTGTGCCCGTAGAAATATTCATTCGGGTCGATGTTTTTCGCATTGACGCTCATGCCTGTCCCTCCAGTCCGATGAAATTGACACGCTTGGTACCGTGTTCGATCTGCGCAAAAATCTGCTCGATGTCGGCATGTGAGATATTCCGTCCGCCGAGTCCGCCGATAAAGTTATACGCAGGGATGCTGATGCCTGCGGTTTGCAGGGCGCTGGTCACATTGGTGAATACCGTCCCCGCATTACCGAAGGAGATGTCCTTCTCCAGCACGCCGACTGCTTTTGCATGACTGACAGCCGCAGCAATTTCCTCCGCCGGGAACGGCCGCAGATAGCGGATGCGCAGCACGCCTGCCTTTTTCCCCTCCGCCCGGAGCTGGTCTGCGATTTCACGGGACAGCCCTGCGATCGTGCCAAGCGTGATGAGGATGAAATCGGCATCTTCTGTTCTGTAGGTATCAATGAGGCCGGTATACTGTCTGCCGAAGATTCCGGCAAATTTCGCTTCTGCTTCCGAAATGACCGGAACAGCCCGCAGCATGGCGGCATGCTCCTTGTACTTGAAGATATAATTGGTATCAGGTCCCGCAGAAAATGCCATATTTTTCGGATGCGCAAAATCAAAGCAGTTGTCTGTCTCATACGCCGGCAGATAGGCATCCGCCTGCGCCTGTTCGGGGACATCAACTTCTTCATAGGTATGTGTCAGGATAAAGCCGTCGAGATTGACCATAAACGGCGTGGATACGTCCTTGTGCTCTGCGATATAGTAGCTTTGCAGTGCCAGGTCAAGTGCTTCCTGGGCATTCTCTGCATAGGCCTGAATCCACCCGGTATCGA
>JAFXOO010000172.1 GCA_017528675.1 Oscillospiraceae bacterium
ATTATCGTCAAGGCGCTTCTGCAAATCAGCCGGCAGTGCTCCGCTGTAGCTCTCCTTGAAGCCTGCGTGCGCATCGGCTGTGATGATTTCGCTGTACTGTACGTCCGCAAATCCGGCAACCGAGTCCTTCAGGCCAAAGCCTGTCAGCAGCAGCGCTGTGCATCCGCTGATGCCGATGACCATCATGAAAAAGCGCCGCTTATAGCGGAACAGGTTCCGGATGGATACCTTGTGCAGGAATTTCAGACGGTTCCAGATGAACGGCACATATTCGAGCAGCACACGTTTGCCCGCCTTCGGTGCCTTCGGACGCATCAGGCTTGCGGCTGTCTCGCTCAGCTCAATCCGGCAGGACAGCCAGGTCGTGCCCATCGAGCACAGCAGCGATACGCCCAGCATCGCCAGCGCCAGCTTCCAGTTGAATACATAGGCAAGCGGCAGCGGAATGTACATCAGCTCATAGCTCATCCAGATGACCGTCGGGAAAACGAAGGAGCCTGCAATATAGCCCATGATGCAGCCGATCACGGCAGCAGAGCCGGAATAGAACAGGTATTTGCCCATGATTTTCATTTCGGAATAGCCCAGCGCCTTGAGTACGCCGATTTGGGTGCGCTGTTCCTCCACCATGCGGCTCATGGTGGTCATGCAGACCAGAATCGCCACCAGGATGAAGAAGACCGGGAACACCTGTGCGACCTGATCGACGATCTGGGAGTCGCTCTCGAAGCAGGAATAGCCGGTGTTGGTGTTCCGGTCAAGCACGAAGGTATCCGGCGGGTCGAGGTCGGCAAGCTCCTGCTCCGCATCAGCAAGCTTTTCCTCGGCTTCCGCATTTTTCTCGTCAAATTCCTTTCTGCCGTCGTTGTATTCCCGGACGCCGTCCTCGTATTCCTTCCTGCCGTCCTCGAATTCTGCAAGGCCGTCCTCGTATTTCCTGCGGCCTTCTTCAAGCTCGGCAACGCCGTCCTCGTACTTCTGCTTACCCTCCTCGTACTGCTTCACGCCGTCCTCGTAATCGGCAAGCCCCTGCTCATACTGCTTTTTGCCGTCCTCGAATTTCGCCTTGCCTTCTTCGTATCTGGCGAGGGCTTCCTCGTACTGACGGCGGCCGTTCTCGTACTCGTCTCTGCCCTGTTCAAAGGCGGTGCGCCCGGCGGCAAGCTCCTGCTTCTGGCTGTCGAGCACAGCCTGATTTTCCTGCAACGCCTGGCGTCCGGCATTGAGCTCGGCACGCTTTGCCTGTAGGGCGGCACGGGCGGTGCTGATCTGCTCCTGTGCGGCGGCAAGCTGCGCTTTCTGCTCCTCCGGGAGCATCTCCCACATCGGCTGGAGCTGGGCAAGCTGCGCTTGCAGGACTGCCTCCTGTGTGGAGAGCTCGGATTCCCCGGCAGAGAGCTGCGCTTCGGCAGCGTCAAGCTGCGCAAAACCCGCATCGAGCTGCTGCTGCCCGGCGGCAAGCTGCGCTTCGCCGTCGTTTAGCTGCTGTTCGGAGGCTTCGAGCTGTTCCCTGGCATCGTTGAGCTGACGCCCGGAATCGTCAAGCTGCTGCTTGCCGTCATTGAGCTCCTGCTCAGCCTTGTCGAGTTCCTCCTTGGATTCGTCAAGCTTCTTTTTGCCGTCTATGAGCTCCTGCTCAGCCTTGTCGAGCTCCTGCTTTGCATCGGCAAGCTCCTGCTCGCCGTCCGCAAGCTCCTGCTTTGCATCGGCAAGCTCCTGTTCGGCATCCTCAAGCTCCAGCTTGCCGTCGTTCAGTTCCTTCTGCGCATCGTCGAGCTCCTTCTGACCGTCGGCACGCTTCTCGCTGAGCTCGTCATAGGCATCGTCAATCTCGCCCTGCGCATCGGAAACGATACGGCCAAAGCGGGCATTTGCCTGCGCATCGGTGAGCTCCTCCCAGACGGGCGTGATGTCCTTGATCATGTCTTTATAGGCATCGGAATAGAGCTTGTCGTCATTGTCCAGCCGGATGAAAATATCCGTGTAATAATCCGCATCGAAGGCTTCCGGCATGATGTACAGATAGCCCAGCACCGTGCCGTCACCGATCGAGGTGGTGCCACGCTCGAAGTTGAGGTAGTACGCCGAATGGGCAGCGCCGACGATCCTGAATTCCCGGTACCGCAGGGTGTCGAGCGTGTCCTTTGTGTTGGTGTCGGAAATCAGGACTGTGCCGCCGACCTTCAGGCCGGTCATATCGGCTGTGCCGGCATCCATGATGCACTCATCCGGCTGCGAAGGATAGCGCCCCTCGGTGAGTGTCAGACGGTTGATATCCTCCGGGATGGAGTGGGTCTTGAGTACAAAGCCTGTTTCGTCATCACCTTCACAGATGACATCCAGGGTATGGGAGCCCTCGGCGGAGCGGACATGTTCCTGTTCCCGGAGTGCCGCCACATCCTGTTCCTCCCAGCCGAGTGTGGAAACAAGCCGGAGATCATAGAGATTGCCGTCCTCAAAGAAGCGCTCCACCGTTGCGTGCATATCCGGCATCGTGACCCGGATGCCGGCAAAGAAGCCGACGCCGAGGGCAATGATTGCGAGAATCGCCATGAAGCGCCCGAATGTCGCACGGATCTCACGCAGCGTCGTGCGCCGCATCATATTCCGCTTCATGGCATCACCATTCGATGTCTGCCACATCGACGATGTGGTCGTTCAGACGGATGTCTGCGACGGTGCCGGACTTGACCGTGATGATGCGGTCTGCCATCGCCGCAAGGGCGGAGTTGTGAGTGATGACCACAACGGTCATGCCGTTTTTCCGGCAGGTATCCTGCAAGAGCTTGAGCACGGCCTTGCCGGTGTTGTAGTCGAGCGCACCGGTGGGCTCGTCACAGAGCAGCAGCTTCGGATTTTTGGCCAGTGCACGGGCGATTGCCACACGCTGCTGTTCACCGCCGGAGAGCTGAGCGGGGAAGTTCTTCATGCGCTCTCCGAGTCCGACCTGCATGAGGACAGCCTCCGCATCGAGCGGATCCTTGCAGATCTGTGCGGCAAGCTCGACATTTTCCTTGGCTGTCAGGTTGCCGACGAGGTTGTAGAACTGAAACACAAACCCCACATCATACCGCCGGTAGGCCGTGAGCTGGCGCTTGTTGTAGCTGGAGATTTCCGTGCCGTCAAGCCAGACCTGACCCTCGGTCAGGGTATCCATGCCGCCGAGAATGTTGAGAATGGTGGTCTTGCCGGCGCCGGATG
>JAFXOO010000173.1 GCA_017528675.1 Oscillospiraceae bacterium
CGGAAAAGATGCAAGCAGATGCGCCGCCAAGCCGTCAGGCGGGCTTTGTGCGGTGCTGCCTTTGGGGCATATCCCACTATTATGAGAGATCAGGTGATACATATGAAAGCTGCGCCAATTCTGAAACGCCTTGCTGCCGTACTGGCGGCTGTGTCTCTTACAATTGCCGGTGCCTGGTATGCGGCGGGCAGAGCCAGACAGAATGCCTTGCAGACGGCTGCGGGCATCCCGGAGCGAAGGGTGATTATCCTGGATGCGGGGCATGGCGGCATGGACGGAGGCTGCTCGTCGGCGGCGGGAGATGTGGAAAAGAATATCAATCTTTCAATTCTGCTGGATTTGCGGGAGCTGCTGCGGGCATCCGGATACGAGGTGATTGTGACACGGGATACGGATGTCTCGATACACGACCCGGGTGTCGAGGGCGTTGCCAATCAGAAAAGCTCGGACATGGACAACCGGCTTGCCATCTTCAACAGTGTGCAGGGGGCTGTGTGTCTCTCGATTCACCAGAACCGTTTCACAGACCCGCAGTACAGCGGTGCGCAGATGTTCTACTCGGACACGAATTCCCGCAGCGCTGTTCTGGCACAGCAGCTCCAGCAGCAGTTTGTCGCCTTTCTCCAGCCTGAGAACCGCCGGGAGACAAAGCTCGTCGGGAAGGAGCTGTTTCTCTGTTACTACAGCAAAAACCCCACAGTCATGGCGGAGTGCGGCTTCCTGTCCAATCCGGAGGAGGCGGCACTGCTTGTGACGGAGGACTATCAGCAGAAGGTTGCCTTCACGCTCTATGCGGCACTGGTACAGTATTGTGCACAGGCGTGATGTATGGCGGTGCATCTGCACCACCAGCTCTGTGCAGTGCTGTATTATACGGAATGCAATGATTTGGGTGCGTATTCCAACGATGTAAAACGTTTCCGATTTCTTCTCCAAAATATACTTACAGTAAATTGATTCAGAGGGGTCATGGAATAAAACCACAAAATTCTCCCGAAATGCATGAACGAAATGTTAAATTTCAGCGAAATGGTTGACAATTACTGTACAGCCTGTTATAATAGAATCAGAAAGAGTGTGTGACATCTTTTTCGGGATGTTCGGGAGATGATACTATGCGTAATTTGTTTACAAAAGCGATGGCGGCAATTGCCGCAGCGGCGGTTGCGGCACTGCAATTTGCAGCAATGCCGGCGGTTGCGGAAAAGCATGCCGTCCCGGATTTTACCTCGCTCGGAGCTGTCGGCACGCTGACGGCGGAGCAGTCTGCTGCGGTGGCTGGTGCGATTTATCAGGGATTGGCGCAGCATGCAGATTCTGTTGATTTTACAGGCCTGGAGATGGAGCCCATCGCTCCGACAACAGACAATATGTATTCCATCCACAAGATCTACAATACTGTGGCAAACGGCTGGGAAGTCGGCATTCTTGCCAAGCGTGAGGATACCAGCTATGCAATGGGTGCCTCGATCATGAGGATGCGGCTGACCTACTGGGCAGACAATGCCAACTATGCGGAGGAGTATGCGGCTGTGACCGCAGAGCTGGATACCATCTGCGAAGGAGTGGATCCTGCATGGTCTGCGGTGGAGAAGGCACTGTATCTCCATGAATATCTGTCGGTTCATTTTGATTATGACCATGACCACAAGGGTGCGGTTACTTCAGATGAGGACCGGCTGGCGCATACTGCTTACGGCATGCTCCGCAGCGGTAAGGCGGTCTGTGAGGGCTATACCTGGCTGTATAATACACTGCTGCGCCGGGTTGGTGTGGAGTCTGTCAATGTTGTCAGCCAGCAACTGAACCACACCTGGAATCTGGTGCGGATCGGTGATGCGTGGTATCATGTGGATGTGACGTGGGATGACTGCAATGACGGCCATCCGGGCATGGTTTCGCATGAATACTTCCTGAAGAATACGGCGGCAATGAAGGCATCGGAGCATGATGCGGATGACTGGGTGCTGACTACCGGCAGAGCGGCTGAGGAGCTTCCGGACTCGGATCTGTATCAGGAGTCGTTCTGGAACCGGACAGAGGCTGCGGTTCAGTATTACCAGGATCGCTGGCTGATCGTGGAGCCGGATGTCAATGATGTCTTTACAGGACATTTCAATCTCTACACCTTTAATCCGGCAACGGGTGAGGAATCCGCAGAAACCTATGCTTCGCAGACACAGATGTGGCCGGTTTACGGCTTAAATAATAAGGTGTGGCAGGCCAACTTCATCATTCCTGCTGTCTGCAATGGCATTATTTACTACACAACTCCGGAGTCGATCATGGCGATAACCTATGCCAGGGACCGGCATGCGTGGGTATGCAATCCGCCGATTGATGCGGCAACGGACGGCTATATCTATGGTATGTATACCGAGGGCAATACACTGCATTGCTTCTCATCGACCGGATTTGCCAGCCCGACGCAGGAGTTCTGCATTCTTCTTGATGATTTCCAGGAGAATACCTACCAGACCTATGGAATGCCGCAATGGGTAGAGCGTACCTCGCATGTGAAGCTGACTGACACAGAACCGACGGAAGCACCCACTGAGGAGCTGACGGAAGCGCCCACTGAGGAGCCGACGGAGGCACCCACTGAGGAGCCGACCGAAGCGACCACCGAGGAGCCGACGGAAGCGCCCACTGAGGAGCCGACGGAAGCGCCCACCGAGGAGCCGACGGAAGCGCCCACCGAGGAGCCGACCGAAGCGCCCACTGAGGAGCTGACCGAAGCGCCTACTGAGGAGCTGACCGAAGCGCCCACCGAGGAGCCGACGGAAGCGCCCACCGAGGAGCCGACGGAAGCGCCCACCGAGGGGCCGACCGAAG
>JAFXOO010000174.1 GCA_017528675.1 Oscillospiraceae bacterium
GAGGGGCTATATTGCGGGGCCTTCGGCCCGAAGCACCCCGATCGGGGCTGCCGCCCCGAACCCTGCATAACAGCTTTTTTGACAGACTGAGATCCCTGAAGCAGTTCAGGGATCTTTGCTTTATAGAGCCTCAATCCAGGAGAAGAATTTGTCCAGCCCCTGATTTGTCTCCCGTGTTTCCAGAAACATGCCAGCTGTATACCAGGAATGCGTGTCCTTTCTGTCAGTCACAGAATACAGCTCGCAACGGTTCCCGATGGCTTTCGCTTTCCGTGCAAAGCTTTCGGCGCATGCATACGGAAGCAGACCGTCATGCCGGCTTTGAATGAGCAGCATCGGGATGTGAGTGCGCTGCATGAGCGTCAGCGGCTCGCCGTTCCGGCGATCATAGCCCTCCCGGAACAACTGACGCAGGAGCAAAGAAAGCGGCAGGCTGTGATGCTCGTTAAAGCAATACGGCCCTCCGGTGCCGATAAAGCCGATAATGGGGGAAATATCCACATGATAGATTTCCTGCGCCTTTGTGCAGTAGCACAGAATCGACGCCAGATGAGCGCCTGCCGACGGCCCTGCCACCACGATTCTTTTCGCAGGGATGCCCATGCGGTACAGAAAGCGGCGTGCTGCATTGTAGCCGGCACAGACATCCCGGAGCTGGCAGGGGTACTTGTAGCGGGGCGACAGCCTGTATCCGATGGAAACAAGCCGGTATCCCTGCGCTGCGGCACATTGCCCGACAAAATCAAAGAAATCCGGACTGCCTGCATTCCAGCCGCCGCCGTGAATCCAGAAAATCACCTTATCACTTACAGGCGTTTTTGGCTCATAGAATAAACACTACTGATCCGGATGGTCACCAAAGCGGATGCGCAATGGTTTACAGTTCCGCTTTGCCTGAAACATCTTCAGGTATAGGCCAAAATAACTCATGCTTTCACGCAGATAATCATTCATACAGAATCCCCCCTTGTACTTGTGAACAGTTTCTTCTATTATAGCACAATTGCTGCCTAATAGCAAGATGGAACATTTGATTCCTGCAAAAACACTTGCATTTCTGAGGCGGATGTGCTATAATGATTATGGGTTCTTATAATTTCCATTTATGAAGGAGGTTTTTCCTATGAACAAACTCATGGCAATTGCGGCGTTCTGTGCAGCGCTGCTCATCGGTTCCGGCAGTGTGCTTGCGGCAGCAGCGGAGCCGCTTTCGGAGGACGTTGCTGAATCGTCCGGGAGCTATTATGATCCGGTCGTTGTAAAGAGCGGATCTCTGCTTCTCTCAGAAGACGGCTCCTCCCTGAGCTTTACTGACAGCGGCAGCAGTCTGGAGCCTGTAAGCTGGGAGCTTCTTTCGGACGGTACGTTCCAGGTGACCGGAAACGGTGACATGCCCTATGTTTCCGAGTATTCGCCTGCACCGTGGCAGGAGGATGCCGCCAAGATCAAGAAGGTGGTGATCGGCGATGCTGTCACAAGCATCAGCGGCTATGGCTTTGCGAACTGCACCAATCTGACCGAGGTTCAGATCGGTGACGGCGTTACAAGCATCGGAGAATCCGCCTTTGCAGGCTGCACAAATCTGGCAGTCATCAAGATGGGCAGCAGCATCAACAAGATCTACCGTGATGCGTTCAAGGATACCGCCTGGCTTGAGCATCAGCGGCAGGAAAACCCGCTTGTTTGCGTCAATTCCATTTTGCTCGAAGGCACCGGCTGCAAGGGTGATGTCGTGATCCCGGATTCGGTCAATACGATCCAGGCATTTGCATTCGAGGGCAACACTGCGATCACCTCCGTTGTGATTCCGGAGGGTGTGACAGAGATCACGGAAAGCGCATTTGAAGGCTGCACGGGGCTGAAATCCGTTACCCTTCCAAAGAGTGCGTATGATATTCAGGATCGGGCGTTCTACGGCTGCACGGCTCTGACGGCGATCACACTGCCTGAGAAAGGTGAAAACGGATATCCCGGCTCTGTCAGGACATCTGCTTTTGAAGCGTGCTCCAGCCTTGCCACTGTCGAAATCGCAGGCCGCTGGACTTCTTTCAATCCGAGTGCGTTCCGTGACACTCCGTGGCTGGCGAAGCTCCGGGAGGAAAATCCGCTTGTTGTCGTCAACAACGTGATCCTGGATGCCAGCACCTGCAAGGGAGACGTTGTTGTCCCGGAGGGTGTCAGAAGTTTTGACAACTCTGTTTTCGGCGGGAATACGGAGATCACGTCTGTTTCGCTGCCCAGAACCTTCACTAATGAAAGAACGCCTGCTTTGTTCAGCGGCTGCACCGGCCTTTCCAAAATCATCTTCCAAAACCCATTGTTTAATCCGGAGATGATGCTCATAAGCTACGGCGGTCCATCTTTCTCGGGAACGATCGTAAGCTATGATGGCTCTGTTGCGAAGCAATATGCTGAAAGTAAAGGATTGGCTTTCGAGAGCCTTGGCGTTTTCGTAGGCGGGAATTATAATAATATTATTGGGCGGCCTTCCGTCTCGGGTCGTCAGTGTAC
>JAFXOO010000015.1 GCA_017528675.1 Oscillospiraceae bacterium
AGGGTGAACTCTGGCAATTATGCTTTCTTGCGAGAAACCTGTTTACACTGCTCGGCCGTGTCAGAATGCAGAAGCTGCTGAATGATGCTACGCTGAAGGACATCATGACCGGCTCGCTCAGTATGACGGGGCTTATGCGGCATGCTGGAATGCTGTATGCTAAACAGGAACTGTCTCGCTTTGTCGGCATCTTCTTTAACATTAAGAATTTCAAGTACATCAATCAATCTGCCGGCGGACGAAAGGGTGACGAAATCCTTGTCACATACAGCCATACACTGCTTTCGTATTTACAGGAGGAAGAATGTATCTGCCGGCCGGGCGGTGATAATTTCTTTGCTTTGGTTTTAAAGGAAAATGCGGATGATTATCTTGCGTTGTTACAGGAGGTGCCGGTTAAAGTCAGAAACGGCTCTGAGGAAATGACGTTCCTGATCTCCACAACTGCCGGCGTTTATGATGTCAGACCGGGCGACGATATCGGAAAGGTTATGAATTGTGCAACAATTGCTCTGAACGTTGCCAAACACTCCGACCAGGTGGTAGAGCAGCTTTGGTACCATCCGTCTATGCAGGAGAAAATCATGCGTGAAAAACAGATTTCACAGCTTTTCCCACATGCACTCAGATCGCAGGAATTCCTTGTCTATTACCAGCCGAAAGTCAGCCTTTCGACAGGTAAGCTTTGCGGATGTGAAGCACTTGTCCGCTGGAGACATGATGGAAGGCTCGTTCCGCCGATGGAGTTTGTGCCCGTTCTGGAAAAGGAAGGAACGATCTGTAGCCTTGACTTTTATGTGTTTGACCGGGTTTGCAGTGATATTCGTAATTGGCTTGATAAGGGAATTGAGCTTGTCCGTGTTTCAGTCAATTTTTCACAGCACCATTTACGCAGCCTTGATCTGGCAGAGCGGATTGAAGCAATTATGGAGTACTACCGTATCGACAGCAGCCTGATCGAAATTGAGCTGACTGAGCTTTCGGGTGTCAAGAATCATGACTCTATGATGGCTTTCCTGAAAAAGATGCATAATAAGGGGATCTGTACTTCGATTGATGATTTCGGTACAGGCTATTCTTCATTGAGTATGCTGCGGGAATTTGACATGGATATCATCAAGATTGATAAGTCTTTTCTTGACCGCATCGCTGTGAATGATGAGAATTGCCGACCGGATGAAATCGTCATCGAGAATATCGTGCGGATGGCTCAGTCTTTAGACCTTGGAATCATTTCGGAAGGCGTTGAGAGGAAAGAACAGGCTGAGTTCCTCCGGCAGATTCACTGTGATATGGCGCAGGGCTTTCTGTTTGACAAGCCTCTGCCGCATGATGTTTTCGAGGAAAGGCTTACCGGTTCAAGAGACTATCCTCTCCCGGAAGAAGTATAATTCTGTAAGGCAGCTCAACCACAGGCTGCCTTACTTATTGGATGGAGGAATTGTCATGTTCAGAAAATGGATACAGTTTGCAGGAGGTATGATTCTCTCGGCAGTTATGCTGTTGCAGACTGCAAGTGTCTTTGCGGAAGGGGAGATCAGACACGACCCCTCCCGTGATATTCAAACCCAGGGTGTCGGAAATCCCTACAATTTCGGTGAACGTAACACACCGGAGGATGCTTCGGTTGAGGAGATCAAGGCGATCAACCACGCCATGAGCGTACAGGAGGTCAAATATGCGCTTTATAAAGAGATTGACGAACACTGGGATCTGATCTCGACCCGAACCGGGCAGACGGAGCGTGAGAAGGTGTATGCACTCTTTTTAGGCATTGGCACAAGAGAATCCACACTTGGCGGCAACGGCAACGGTGCTGACTGGGAGACAGCCTTTGCGCAGGGCTTCGGGGTCAGCTCCGCACATGCCTATGGAACCTTGCAGACAGCCGTCACTGCCTTCAAGGACGCAGATCCGACATTCATGCCGGAGAATGATGTCCCGGAGATGTATCAGTATTCGTTATCCGAGTCAACGTTTTATGATGCAATCATTTCCAATCATATGGGTGTCCGCAAAATCATGCATTTCTGTGTGGTTGCGATGACGACGGACGGCCTTGAGGGTTATCAGGTCACCCGTGGCGCACTCAAGGGCTTCAATACCGGATGGTCAAACTATACCGGTGAACATGACGGTTATTATAAAGACTACCCCGATGAGATTATCGCCATTGCCCGCTGGTATTATGAGGAGGGGCATCTGTACGACAACGAATTTACCTGGACGAACGACAAGCGTGTTGATCCCATGCGAGAGGGGAACCCCTGGGACTGGTGGGGAGATGTGCATCCGAGTCTGGCCCCTGTTCCGGCTGAGCCTGCGACTGTCCCCGTACAGCCTGATACAGAGCCGGTTATCATGAAGGGCGATGTCACGCTTGACGGTAAGGTGGATGTGCTGGATATTGTTGCCTTACAGCGGTACCTGCTCAAGATTGACAGTATCA
>JAFXOO010000175.1 GCA_017528675.1 Oscillospiraceae bacterium
GAGCAGATCCGGGTCATTGTCAAGGGAATGCAGGCCAGGCGCATCTGTCTGTCCCACAAGGAGCTGCTTGGTACCTGGGAGGAGAATGCGGCGCTGTTCCATGCGGGAGAAACAACCACGGGTGTTGTCCGCTCGATCGAGAAGTATGGCGTATTCATTGAGCTGATGCCGAACCTGGCCGGACTTGCTGAGCTGAGGCAGCCGGTGACCATTGGCCAGCGTGCCAGCGTGTACATCAAAGCCCTCATTCCGGAGAAGCTGAAGGTGAAGCTGATTCTTGTGGACATCTGCGGAACAGATGCCCAGCCGGAGAAGCTGCGCTATTTCTACGAGGGCGATCACATCGACCGCTGGGTCTATACGCCTGAGGGCTCCGGCAAGCATATCGAAACGGTTTTTGATGGCGTGATGGTATAATCGAAATGGCTGTGCGGCGTAGTTGCTGCACAGCTTTTTTGCGTATTTGACTTCTGGCTGAAAATATGCTATACTCTTATTAGATGTGTAGTAACAGCAGAACCATAAGGAGGCATTCATGAAGAAACGAGTCAGGCGAAGTGTGATTTCTGGAATACTGGCATTGCTGCTCATTGCCGGTGCGGTTCCGGGGGAGATATCCGTGTATGCAGAGGAACCGGAGGAACTTGCTGCCGTATCTGAGATACAGATGGAGACGGCACCGGAACAGATACCCGGCCAGTCAGAAGAACCAGATCCGGTGCCGGAACAGGAACAGGCGCCTTTTTCCGTATCCGTGACGGAGGAACGTTCTCCGGCGGGAGATCTTTCGCTTGGAAGCGCATTCACCCTCAGAGGTATTCTGACGGCGGATTGTCCGCTTTCCAGAGTGTACGGCGGTGTGTATTCCGAAGATGGTAATACTGCCGTGCTGTACTACGAAACACAGCCGGAGAACAATGTCTGCGACATTCACAGCAGCTTTGACCTGCAACTGCGCTTCGGACGGCTCCCTGCAGGTGCCTATGTTTACCGCATCACTGCGGTTGACCAGGAGGGACGGGAAATCACGGCGATTGAATCTGCCTTTACAGTGACAGACAGGAGCACGATTCCTTCGGATATCTCTCTTGTGGATGCGAGCGAGCCGGCTGAGGTGCTGCCTCTGGGGACAGGCTTTACGGCACGGGGCAGGATTTTTTCAACCTATTCCGTGATGACGATCCGTGGTGGTGTCTATCAGGCAGATGGCACGCCGACAAAGCTGTATTTTGAAGATGAGCCTCGTACACCAACGTATAACCTCAGCGGCAGACTGGGGGATCCGGCGCTGTTCGGTGAACTGCCGGCAGGAGCGTATGTGTACCGCATTGAGGCAGAAGACCTGCGGGGGACACACGAGATTCTGGTGGAGAAAGAGTTCCGGATTGCTGAGGATGATTCAGCGCCGTCAGATATGCAGCTCTACGGAGCAGCATATCCGTCCGGTACGCAGGTTCTGGGCAGAAGCTTCGGAATCAGCGGGACGGTTGTTTCCACTTACCGGCTGACCAATGTCACTGCCGGTATCTATCGTGCGGAGGGCTGCGAATGCGACTATCACGATACCATTATTGCGGATGCACAGCCGGATGCCAATACCTTTTCGCTTGCGGCGCTCGACAGCAGGATTCCGTTCGGCAGACTGCCGGAGGGGGATTACGTTTACCGGGTTACTGCAACGGATGAAAAGGGGACAAGCCGGGAGCTGCTTGCCTCACCGTTCGGGATCCGGAGCCTGTCCAGAACTGCGGATTCTCCGGAGGTTGTCATGCGGGGTATTGATGTCTCGAAACACAACGGCAGCATAGACTGGGACAAGGCCTATGCGGACGGCGTGGACTTCGCTGTCATGCGCATCGGCGTGACGAGCAATTCCAATGCGAATTTCCAGAAGGACATCCGTTTTGAAGAAAACTATGCCGCCGCACGGGGGGCAGGCGTGAAGGTTGGTGTCTACCTCTATACCAGTGCCTATAATCAGGCGGAAATCGAGC
>JAFXOO010000176.1 GCA_017528675.1 Oscillospiraceae bacterium
AGGAGGAACGTTCCTCCACGCAGCGCTCCAGAGCGATGGCTTCATAGACATCGTCCGCAAACAGCTCGGTCATCTTGCGGTATTCCCCGATGGGCAGCGTTTCGAGCGTTACATCCTGCTCGATGCACTTCGCCACAAGTGTACCTGTGATCTTGTAGGCATCCCGGAAGGGCATGCCCTTCTTCACGAGATAATCCGCACAGTCCGTGGCATTGATGAAACCCTTCGCAGCAGCCTTGCGCATGTTCTCCTTGCAGACACGCATTGTCTCAAGCATCGGGATGAATGTCTTCACGCAGAGCTTGACGTTGTCGATCGCATCGAAAATGGCTTCCTTATCCTCCTGCATGTCCTTGTTATAGGCAAGGGGCAGCCCCTTGAGCATGGACAGCAGTGTCATCAGATCGCCGTTCACTCTGCCGGTCTTTCCACGGATCAGCTCGGTGACATCGGGATTTTTCTTCTGCGGCATGATGGACGAACCGGTCGCAAAGGCATCGTCCAGTTCAATGAATTTGAATTCCCACGAGCACCAGAGGATAATCTCCTCGGAGAAGCGGGACAGATGTGTCATAATCAGCGACAGCGCACAGCACAGCTCCACGCAGAAATCACGGTCGGAAACGCCGTCGAGGCTGTTCTCCACCGGACGGTCGAATGCGAGGAGTCTGGAGGTCTGCCAGCGGTCAATCGGGTAGGTCGTGCCGGCAAGCGCACCGCAGCCGAGCGGGCACTCGTTCATGCGCTCCTTGGTATCCCGCAGACGCAGGAGATCCCGGCGCAGCATCTGGGCATAGGCAAGCAGATGGTGCGCAAAGGTAATGGGCTGTGCACGCTGCAAATGCGTGTACCCCGGCAGAATCGTGTCGGTGTGCTTCTCCGCCATATCGCAGAGCACCGTGCAGAGCTTGTGGACGAGCTTTGCAATCCCGTCAATCTCATCCCGCAGATACAGCCGGATATCCAGCGCAACCTGGTCATTGCGGGAGCGTGCGGTATGCAGACGCTTGCCGGTGCTGCCAAGACGCTTGGTCAGCTCAGCCTCCACGAACATATGAATATCCTCCGCATTCGGGTCAAACTCCAGCGCTCCGCTTTGGAGGTCGTCAAGGATTCCCTTCAGTCCCTTCACGATGTTCTCCGCCTCGGTCTTGTCGATCACGCCGCAGCTTCCGAGCATGGTCGCATGTGCAATGCTGCCCTGGATGTCGTGCGCATACATTCTCGCATCAAATGCAATCGAGGAATTGAAGGCGTTGACCGTCTCATCGACCTCTTTTGAAAATCTGCCTGCCCAAAGTGCCATAGTACTTCCTCCGGTAATATAAACGACAGCGCCGGAGGCTTTTACTCAGGAAGCCTCCGTGCTCATCGTGTTGATTCAGTTATTGGTTATGCTTATTTGTGCAGCTCTCGGTAGGCTGCAATAAGATCCCGCACAGGAATGCCGTCAATCGTCGCCTCATTCCAGTCGCAGCCATTGAACTTCGTACCGATGAAGGCACAGTTCTCGAACAGCGATTCGTTCATGTTCAGATGGGCGAATCCGGAGCCGCACATATCGAGGTGCATCACCTTGGATTCCCGCATATCTGCGTTGGTGAACACTGCACCGTGCAGATTCACCGCCTGGAAGGACGCATTTTTCATGCCCATGTTGCGGAACTGCGCATTCTGCATGGAGCACTCCTCAATGCGTGTCTGGTCGAAATTGGAGCCGATCACTGCCACGCAGTACAGATTGCCGGCGTTAAAGACAGCGCCGTCAAGATCCACATGTTCAAACACAGCTCCCTTGAAGCTCTCGCCGGTAAAAATCTGACGGGTTTCATCCGGTTCTTCGACAACCGGAGCCTGAGCTGCCTCTGCACTTCTGGTCTTCTTTTTCTTTTCAGCCATGGTCATTATTCCTTCTCGGCAGCACGCTTCTGGTCGAGCTTGGCTCTTACCCAGATCGGCAGACCAAACAGATTGATAAAGCCTGCGCTGTCCTTCTGGTTGTAAACCTCATCTGCATCGAACGTTGCAACGTCCTCATCATAGAGGGTGTAGGGGCTGGTCACGCCGGCATTGATGATGTTGCCCTTGTAGAGCTTCAGACGTACATCGCCGGTCACGGTCTTCTGGGTCTCGGTTACAAAAGCGCTCATTGCCTCACGCAGCGGGGTGTACCACTGGCCGTTATATACGATATCGGCAAACTTGATGCCAAGATACTGCTTGACTCTCGCAGTTTCCTTGTCGAGGGTGATGGTTTCGAGCACTTCATGCGCATGATACAGGATTGCACCGCCGGGGGTCTCATAGACGCC
>JAFXOO010000177.1 GCA_017528675.1 Oscillospiraceae bacterium
ACATCTGCTTGCATCTTTTCCGTCATCTTGCACAGAAATTCCTTGCTGGGCGCCAGCCCAGCGGCGTCATTTCTATACAATCTGACGAAAAATCTGACTGCGCATCTGCACCACCAGCTCTGTGCGGTGTTGCCTTAAGGTAAGAATTCCGTCCGGGAACTCCCCCTTCTTTCCATTATAGCATATTTAGCGCCGGAATGCAATCTTTCCGGCATTTTTTGTCGGATGTGTGACGGATCGGCTGCTGCCGCAGACCCGGTCACTCCGGTACAGTACCATTACAGACATCAGCAGCAGGCAGGCGCCCGGCAGCCATCCCTGCGAGCTGTGCGGCAGCTCCGGAGTAACCACCAGTGACGCCGTCTGCACTTCTCTGCATACATAGGGCAGCCCCAGACGGCAGAGCCCATAAGCTGCCGCACTGCACAGCAGCCGCATTCCCCAGAAGCGAAGCCACGGCAGCATCCCGTCACAGAGCGATGCTATCTGCAAATGGACACAGATGCCCCCGAATGTCAGCAGGGCGGCTGCCACCGGCAGGCTGCCGCCCTGCGCAATCCATTCCGTGATGCAGCTTACCTCCAGCACCGAACGCAGGAACACAGGTGCCTGTGCGTGAATCACGCCTGCCAGCCGGAACAGTCCCAGCCCCTCTGCAATCGCCATTGCACCTGCCATCGCCATCACCATGCTGCATATCTTCAGCATGGCACTTGCTGCGGCTTCCACCGATGCCGTCACCAGTCCGGCGCCATGCAGCGATTTGGCATGTTGCTCCTCCGGACGGATGTCCCGGAGCAGCATCAGCGCTGCTGCCACCTGCGGAACGCTGACTGACAGCATCATCCAGATACGGGCCTGCAACGGCATCTGTCCGCAGACAGTCCCCAGCAGGAACCCCGGCCCGCATCCGACACACACGCACAGCATTGTTTTTGCCTCTGCCCGTGAGATGCTACCGCTGCGGAGCATGCCCATGACAAGCTGGGCGCCAAGCGGATATCCGCCGATCTGCGACAACAGCACAGTCACTGCGACACTGCTCCGCCCTGTGCCGCCCAGCAGGCCGCCTCTTGTCACCACACCCGCCAGAATCGAATACAAATAGAGCGACGGCAGCAGTATCCTTACACACCGCTCCCCTGCGGCAAGAATGCTGACGCCGACCTGTGCATGATACAACGACGCCAGCAGCAACAGGACTGCCGCCGCCGCAAGGCCTGACTTTCTCATAATCATCACCGCTGCAATATATGCCCGAATGAGCGGATTTATGCGCATATCCTGCCCGCATGCCGCATACTATGGACTGAGGTGAAGCCCATGATAAAGCGATTTCAGCAGACTGTAATGAGCTGGATGTACCTCGACACCTACCTGCATCTGCACGGGAACAGGGAGCTGCGTGTGGAAAATGTACGGCGCATCCTGGAATATAATGATATCTGTGTCCGGATGCAGACACGGGATATGACCGTAACCGTCTGGGGAACCAGGCTCCGTGTATCCGACTACAGCGACAGCAGCATGCTTGTGACCGGCCAGATCACCGGCATTGAGCTTGGAGAAAAGAGGTGAACCATGCAGCTTCGGGATATCAGTGAAATCACATGCAGCGGCGGAAATCCCTACCCGTTCATCAATGCCGTCCGTGAAAGTCCGATTCCCTGCTATGAGCAGCACTGCACCGGTGATGTGTTCCATTGCCGGGTACGCACCTCTGACCTTGCTGCACTCCGGGAGCTTGCCGGGCATTTTGGTCTGCAAATCGAATGCCGAAGGCCACGCTCGCTTCAGCGCACGGCTTTGCGCTACCGGCTGCGGTTCGGTATGCTTCTCGGAATCATAGCGGCATTTCTGCTGATTCTCTGGCAATCCAACACAGTCGAAACCATTGAGCTGCAAGGGAACGCAGCCATTTCCGACAGTACACTTTACAATGTACTCACCCGTGAGGGGGTCGGGATCGGGACATGGATTCCCGGCATTGATATGAAGCGCTGTGAGCTGAGCATCTGTCAGACAATCCCCGGCATTGCCTGGTGCGGCATCCGACACACCGGCAGCCGGCTTGTGGTGGAAATCTATGAAGAAACGCCGCACATTGCAATGCACCACAGCCGATCCCCCTGTAACATTGTTGCCGCCGAAAATGCGCAGATCACAGAAGTCAAGGTCTACGACGGCTATCTCAGGCGCCTTCCGGGCAGCGGCGTGGCAAAAGGAGATCTGATCGTCAGCGGCACCTTTGAGGATGCATTCGGAAGGACGACATTCCACCATGCCTATGCTGACATCACCGGCATCTATACCAAAGAGGCCGAGCTGACAGTCTATCGTGAGACAGTGCGCTCCGTCCCGACGGGCCGCATCAACCGTAAGCAGATCCTGAAGCTGTTCGGGATAAAAGTGCCGCTCTCATTTCCGGCGGAGTCCTTTCCCGCTGCCCGTCAGAGCAGCAGCGAAGTCCCGCTTTCCTTTCTCCGTTGGCGACTGCCGGTCAGTCTGATTACCGTAACGCAGACAGAACTTGCCGAGAGCACCCAGACCCGCTCACCGGAGGAGCTACAGCTTGCCCTGCAATCCGAAATCGTCCGCTATGAGCAGAATGTACTCGATGATGTCACTATCCTGGACAGGGAGCTGACGTTTGCAGAAACCGAAGATTCCCTCACCTGCCAGATGGTATACAGAGTGGAAGGTGAGATCGGGGAGGAAGCGGCGTTCTTTGTCAAATAAGAACCAGCCCATTTTCCCGGATTTCATCCAAAAAAGCAAAAAAGCACGGCAGCTTGATATAATCCCCTTAGAGTAGACACACGAAAAAACAAAAGTGTGAAAACTCTAAGGGGGTTATTTTATGTCCAGACGAGGTAAGTTAACAGATGAAGAACGAGTAGCAGCCGTACAAGAGTATCAAGATGGAAAAGGAA
>JAFXOO010000178.1 GCA_017528675.1 Oscillospiraceae bacterium
CCGACTCAGGAGGGGCTGCTCGCCCCTCCTAAACCACCCTCGGCAGGGCGGTGACCGCCCTGCACCCGCAGGTTTTATTCTGCTAAGTTGTTAGCATTGCACCCCCAGCCCCCTCCCCATCGGGGAGGGGCTAAATTGCGGGGCCTTCGGCCCGAAGCACCCTGATCGGGGCTGCCGCCCCGAACCCTGCAAATAGCTTTTTCGACAGACTGAGCTCCCCTTTCATCCAAAAAGGGGAGCTCTTATCCTGTTATTCCGTTGCAGTCGGGAATCCGTTTTCCTGCGCCCACTGGAGAATGGCAGCGCCTTCGGGGGCGTGGATGGTGCATTTGGGATCCAGCTCCTCAAGTCCCCAGCTCTGGTAGGTCAGCTCCGGGTTCAGGACATGCAGGTCTGTAAGCTGGCAGCCGGACAGCAGCTCCTCCTGTGTCTCGGTGACAGAAGCCGGAATCGTCAGTTCAGAGAGCGCACAGCAGCCCGCAAATGTCGCACGGGGAAGCTTTGTCACGCCGGACGGAATGTTGATCGTGGTCATGCTGTCGCAGTCCAGAAATGCCTGCTCACCAATGACAGTGATCGTGTCCGGCAGCGTCAGTGTCTCGATGTCCCATGCTGCTTCAAAGGCATACTGCCCGATCTCGGTCACGGTGTTGCCGCCGATCTGGGAGGTCACCACAACATCCTTGTCATTGCCCTTGTACTTCAGGATCACAGCCGTGCCGTCATCCCGGATGGTATAGGTGAAGCGGTCAAGCGGGGTGGCACCGGCATCAATCTCATCCGATGCAGCCGTCACAGCCTCGGTGGTGCTGTCATCGGCCATCCACTCCTTCACCAGGGAGTTGACTTCCTGCTGCTCATTTTCGCTCACGGCCTCCTCCTTGCTGCAAGCGCACAGCAGCACCGCAGGAATCAGAAGACATGCTAACAGTATCGGTTTTCTCATGCTTTTTTACCTCTTATCTTTGCTCTCTGGACATTGTCCAGCACTCTCTTGCGGATGCGCAGACTCTTGGGCGTGACTTCAAGCAGCTCATCATCTGCCAGGAATTCCAGGCAGTCCTCCAGGCTCATGATTCTCGGCGGCACCAGACGCAGTGCATCATCCGAACCGGATGCACGGGTGTTGGTCAGGTGCTTTCTCTTGCAGACGTTGACGACCAGATCCTCGGCCTTCGGGGAAACACCCACAACCATACCCTCGTAAACCGGCACACCTGCGCCGATAAAGAGCGTGCCACGCTCCTGCGCATTGTACAGGCCATAGGTCACGGCTTCACCGCTCTCGTGGCAGATCAGGGAGCCGGTGCTGCGTCTCGGAATATCGCCCTTATAGGGGATATAGCTGTCAAAGACGCTGCTCATGATGCCCTCGCCTCTGGTATTGGTCAGGAATTCGCTCTTATAGCCGAACAGACCTCTCGACGGAATCAGGAATTCGAGCCTGGTGCGGCTGCCCTGCGGCTGCATGGATTGCAGCTCGCCCTTACGGGTGCCCATCTTTTCCATAACCGTACCGACGCATTCCTCCGGAACGTCCACCACGAGCAGTTCCTGCGGCTCATAGAGCTTGCCGTCAATGGTCTTGTAAAGCACACGGGGCGTGGAGACAGACAGCTCATAGCCCTCACGGCGCATATTCTCCACAAGGATGGACAGATGCATTTCGCCACGGCCTGCCACGCTGAAGGAATCCGTATTGTCGGTTTCGGTCACACGCAGGGATACATCCCGCAGCAGCTCCTTGAACAGGCGGTCACGGAGCTGACGGGAGGTCACAAACTTGCCCTCACGGCCGGCAAACGGCGAATCGTTGACGGAGAAGGTCATCTCCATGGTCGGCTCGCTGATATGGGTGAAGGGGATTGCCTCCGGAGCCTCCGGTGCGCAGATCGTATCACCGATGGTGATATCCGCAATACCGGAGAGGATGACAATATCTCCGACCGTTGCAGTCTCGGTATTGACCTGGTTGAGTCCCTGCATCTGTGCAAGGGAAACGATCTTGGCGGAATTGTGCTTGTCCGGGTCATTGGCATTGACGACCGTGATCTGCTGGCCGACCTTCACAGTGCCCCGGTTGATGCGGCCTATGGCGATACGGCCGACGTAGTCGTTATAGTCAATCGAGGAGACGAGCATTTGCAGCGGTGCCTCCTCCTCACCCTCCGGCGGCTGGATATAGGAGAGGATGGTCTCGAACAGGGGTGTGAGGTCGGTGCCCTCGGTGTCCTTGTCGAGGGAAGCGGTGCCTGCACGGCCGGAGCAATAGAGAATCGGGCTTTCGAGCTGCGCATCATCGGCATCGAGATCGAGCAGCAGGAGCTGTACCTCATCGGCAATCTCGTCCAGACGGGCATCCGGGCGGTCAATCTTGTTGACAACAATGATGATCTTGTGTCCCATCTCCAGCGCCTTGGAGAGCACGAAGCGGGTCTGGGGCATGGGGCCTTCGGCGGCATCCACCAGCAGGATCACGCCGTCCACCATCGAGAGCACACGCTCCACCTCGCCGCCGAAATCGGCATGGCCGGGGGTGTCGATGATGTTGATTTTCACATCGCCGTACTGTACGGCAGTATTCTTCGCCAGAATTGTGATACCACGCTCACGCTCGATGTCATTGGAGTCCATGACACGTTCTGCAACGGCCTGGTTCTCACGGAACACGCCGCCCTGCTTGAGCATTTCATCCACAAGCGTGGTCTTGCCGTGGTCAACGTGCGCAATAATGGCGATATTTCTGAGGTTCTCTCTGATCATTTGGATAGGCATCCTTTCTTTTTTCATGATAGTTATATCTTTACCAGTATAGCACAAAAGCCCTGTAATTGCAAGGTTTTTGCAGAAATTTCGGCGTTTTGGCGGTAAATGCACGCTCTGTGCGGAGGGTTTTTGATACCGGGACGGGAATTCCGGCAGAAAAGGGCGGTGCTCTCTTGCAGAAAGCATCGCCCTCATCTTGTCATATGGTGCGCATTTGCCGCCTTCAGGCGGGCTTTGTGCGGTGTTGCCTTAAGCTTTTTGTCGGCTTGCGCCGACTCAGGAGGGGCTGCTCGCCCCTCCTGAACCACCCTCGGCAGGGCGGTGACCGCCCTGCACCCGCAGGTTTCATTCTGCTAAGTTGTTAGCATTGTTCAGGCGGCAGGAAACGTTTTTATTCCGGGAATGCCAGATTCCGGGACATTTCATAGTTGCTGTAGCCCGGCTTCCCGGTCACATCTTCGAGAATCCCGATCTGCTCCGGCAGCGTCACCGGTGTATCAATGGACGGCAGCTCAATTTCAAGCGTGGCAAGTGTCTCACTGAACGCATAGACATCCAGCTCAAAGACCTGACCGAGGTGCGTGAAGACATACCGCACCTTCCGGATCGGATGCATCTCCGGATCCGCCTCGTGCAGCAGCTCCTGATACGCCGCTTCGCTGATCTCATCCTCAAGCTCAATGCGCTCCCCGAAGCCGATGGTCTGCTTGCGGGTATAGGTAAAGTGCCAGCCCCGCTCCGGTGTGCCACGCCTGCGCACACGGCGGGAAAATCCGTCCTCTCCGGGTGTCAGATAGGTCTGCGTGATCTCATCGGCACGCACCTCCGGAAGTGCCGCCAGCACCTGTGCGGAGGGACGGCGGATGAGATACTTCCGCTCAATCTCCAGCGGCATCTGTTCTGTCATTTGCCCCTTGCCTCCGCTTTCTTCCGGAATCGCTCCGCATCGACGACAAAGCGCTTGTGCGTGCCGCTGCCGATCTCCCCGGCGGTGTCAGAAGCACTCACCCGCAGCGTCAGCTCACGGCCGTTTGCGGAAAGCAGCTCTGCTCTGGCGGTCACGGTCATCCCCTGGGGCGTGGCGGCAGTGTGACGGATGGAAAGCTCCGTACCGACAGTGGTCTCCCCTTCCTCCAGGAACGGCGCAGCCGCTTCGCAGGCAGCCTGCTCCATCAGCGCTGCCATCATGGGTGTAGCAAAAACGTCCAGCGAACCGCTCCCCACCGCAGAGGCGAGCTTGTCGGCGGTCACGGTCACGGAAACCTCGGCGGTATAGCCGGGTGTGATCTCTCTCATAGCAGCATGCCCTCCTTTGTGGCGGTTTCGATAATCTCGGCGGCAAGCTGTCCGATGATTTCGCTGCCGTCGTCTGTAACGCCGCAGTTGCGTGCTTTTACCTGCTCTGCACGGACGTCATGCTCCTTCCAGGAGATGCCGCCTTTCCGGAAATTCAGCAGCAGCGGCTGCACACGGTCAAGCGCATTGGCAAATTTTGCTTCCGGCGTTTCCCGTGCCTCAAATTCCTCCCAGAGCGCCCGGTATTCCCGGCACTGCTCCTCCGGCAGCAGCGCAAAGAGCCGGTCTGCGGCCTTCTGCTCACGGGCGGCCTTGGTCTTGTAGCCCTCGGTGTCATAGCAGTAGGTGTCGCCGGCGTCAATCTCCACAACATCGTGGATGAGCACCATTTTCACGGTGTGCAGCACATCGACCTTCTCTCTTGCATGCTCTGCTAAAATGCAGGCCATGATTGCCAGGTGAAAGCTGTGCTCAGCATCGTTCTCCCGCCTGTCCTCATGCAGGACATAGGTGCGGCGGTAGATGTTTTTCAGATGATCCAGCTCCAGGATGAAGGCGAGCTGGCTGTTGAATCTTGCATTATCCATGGTGATCCCCCTCTTGAAGCAGAGGGTCTGCAACCGGATGGCCGCAGACCCTCATCTGATACGTTAATCCAGTAACCCGAGCTTTTCCTTTTCCTGCAAAATGCGCAGGACACTTTCGTCAATGCGGGTCTCGGAGATTTCGCCGTCTGCAACGGCATCCTTCAGTCCCTGCAAAGCGCTTTCAAAATCCTCCGGAATCAGGAGGACATCCACGCCTGCCTGTACCGCCATGACAGCCGCCTCCGAGGAGCTGTAGCTGCCGGCGATGGTGTTCATCTGCAAGGAATCCGTCACGATGACGCCTTCAAAGCCCAGTTCGCCACGCAGCAGGTCTGTGCAGACGGCCTTTGACAGGCACGCCGGCAGGTCATCGCCCACGCCGGTCACAACCTGGTGGCTGACCATGACAAAGTCAGAGCCTGCCTTGATACCGGCTCTGAACGGGACAAATTCTGCCTCCCGCAGCTCATCGAGCGAACGGTCAATGACAATTTTCTCGTCTGTGTGGGCATTGCCGTCCTCGGCACCGAGGCCGGGGAAGTGCTTGAGCGTTGCAGCAACACCGGTATCCTGCAACCCCTGTACAACGCCGGTGACCATCCTGGCTACGACTTCGGGGTCATCGCTGAAAATGCGGTCGCCCAGCTCGTTGGTTTCGCTGAGGTTGACATCTGCAACCGGCGCAAAATCAAGGTTGAAGCCGAACTGGCGGATGTCGTTGCCGAGCGTCTGGCCGAGGGTATAGGCTTCCTCGGCGTTGTCACGTTCACCATAGGCACGCATTTTCTCCAGACGGGTGGTGCGCAGATTCGATGCCACACGGGAGACTGTGCCGCCCTCCTCGTCCACAGCAAGAAAGACACCCACGCCGGTGGTGGCACGCATGAAATGCTGCGTGTCCGTCAGCATGGCCTTGGTCTGTGCAGAATCCTGAAGATTCGGGGAAAAGTAAATCAGTCCGCCGACCGGATGCTCACTCATGGCAAGCTTCGAGGCCTCGCCGCACTGGGTGACCTGGGTGAAGCCGGTGAGCGCTTCAGGCGTGATAATGAACATCTGGTGGAGCTTCTGGTCAAGATCCATTTTAGCGAGCACCTGCTCAGGGGAGCTGTGGAGCGGCTCTGTGACGATCTCCTCTGTCGTTTCCTCCGGGGCATCCGTCGGTGCCGCAGCCGTCGGTTCAGAGGTTGCCGGCGCACTGCCGCAGCCTGTCAGCAGCATTGCTGCGGATAACAGCAGCGATGCAAAGCGAATGTGTTTTCTTGCCATGATGGGGTGAGTCTCCTTTCTGTTAAGGCAACACCGCACAGAGCTGGTGGTGCAGATGCGCAGCCAGATTTTTCGTCAGATTGTATAGGAATGACGCCGCTGGGCTGGCGCCCAGCAAGGAATTTCTGTGCAAGATGACGGAAAAGATGCAAGCAGATGTGCCGCCAAGCCGTCAGGCGGGCTTTGTGCGGTGTTGCCTTATATAGGAATGCCGGTCA
>JAFXOO010000179.1 GCA_017528675.1 Oscillospiraceae bacterium
AGTGACAACGCCATGCCGGCATCCGGTCTGCTCAAGGCCGGGGCTCTGAATGGACAGACAGCCGCATTCACCAATCTCACGCCCAACGCCGCTTACATCTTCTACAGTGTCGCTGACAAGAACGCTGCGCAGCCCATCTCTCCTGCCAATCTTCTCTACATCAACCAGTACACCGCCGATGAGAATGGCTGTATCAACGCCGATTTCACACCGGTGCGGGAGGTGGACGGTGCGGAGACCTTTGTGATGCCAGTACCAATCATAAAGCACGAGGTGAACGAATCCGCCCTTGGCGATGTCAACGGAGATGGGACGGTCAACGCCTCCGATGCCGCACAGATCCTCATTGCAGCGGCTGCTATTGGTGCTGGTAATGAATCCGGGCTTACAGCAGAGCAGGAAGCTGTTGTGGATGTTAATGGTGACGGCAGTATCAATGCGAGCGATGCAGCAGTCGTCCTGATCTACGCTGCGGCAATCGGTGCGGGACAGGATGTGAAACTGACGGATTTTGTGAAGTAGAAACAGACATATCATACGAAAACGAGCCTCCTGCATGGGAGGCTCAAATTTTACTCACTTCTGTGAATTCTGCTTTTCTTTCAGCGCACGGTTCAGCGCATCGGCATCGTTCTTAGATGTCAGATAGGCTACACCAAAGGTGAACCCGTAGATCGCCGCAACCGATACTACCATGAACAGAATCCCCTGCACATTGAAGTCGATCCAACCGAACAGGATGCCACACACGACCATGACCACACACAGCGCCAGATAATGCACCAGCACCCTGACCAGATAGGCAGCCTTCGACCTGACCTCCGATGGGTACAGCAGCACCGTCAGCACCGAGGTCACAAGCGCCATACAGGGGATCTCGATGAGTGTAGACAGATAGATCCCGTCATCGCCATGAATCAGCAGAATGATGATAAAGAGGATCACCATGCCGGTCGTGATGAATGTAAAGAATTTCAAAATGTCTTTGATAAAGTTCATGTCGCTCACCTCTCTGCGATCCCGAGCTTTTTCTTGAGCTCCGGAACATATTGTCTTGATATGATGACCTTTTCACTGTTCTGCATCGTTGCCTCGAGCCGGGAACCAAGCATTGGAGCAATGCTCTCGATCAGGGAAACATTGACGATGACCGACTTGGAAATGCGCAGGAAATCGGTCTGCTGAAAGCGCGCCTCGATCTCGTAGAGCTTCTCCTTCACTTCAAAGACCTCCTGCTCGCAGTAGGCAAAGACCTTGTTGTCCACCGATTCAAAGTAGTAGATCTCCTTCGGCAGAAGCTGTCGTAGCATGCTGCCCTGATAGCCTGTGATGCGTGCTTTTCCGGATTTCAACTGGTTGATCAGGCGCAGCAGGTCGTCATCAAGCTCCTGGCAGCGGATGATGACTTCCTCCTCTTCGCCCGGATTTGGTGTTTCAATGATGATTTTCAAGCGATCACCTGTCCTTCTGCTGTTTGAGTACAGTTGCACATGCACCGATCAGCGTGAACACAAGCCCGAAGCCGACCACGATCATGACACAGGACTGCACCGAAATGCTGCTGCCGAATGCACTGTAATCAATGCCCATGATGCTCTTTGTTTTTTCGAGCATCTGCGCAGGCGTATCGGCAAAGATCGTGTCTGTGATATGGTTCGTCATGACGCTGCGGAACATCACCGTGCCGTAGATGACCGGCGTGCAGCTCAGAAACCCGGCAAGCCCGTCTGAGAGGTTCCCGACCGGCAGATAAATGCCGCCCAGAAAGCCGATCATCGTACCGATGACTGTGCCAAGTCCGCTCCATGCGCCCTCGCTGCTGACAAATGCTGCACAGAGGTACATGATCGCCGAATAGGTGAAGGAATTCGCCAGTATCATGCCGAAAAGCTGCACATGCTCTGAAAGTGTGAACGCCGGGAGTCCCTTTCTGCACAGATAGATCTCTGAAATGGTCAGCGTGACCGTGCATATCATCACAGATGCGAGACATGCCGCCGTGATATAGGACATCGTGATCGTGAAGCGGCTGACCGGCGATGTGCAGATCGCACCCGCCTTGCCGGTTGCTCTGTCCTTGATAAGCGGAGAAAGCGCTGCCAGTGCGACCATCGCCGCATTGATCGGGATGATGCCCGCCAGTGTCCACGCCGTCATGAACAGCTCCGCATTGGTCTTGTCTGCAGCAGTATCACGGTTTGGGAGCTTTTCCAGCATATCCGTGATGCCGTCAACATGCATGTCACCGAGAAAAAACAGCATCAATGCGATGATAATCAGCATCGACAGCATGGAAAAGAACACCGCTCCCCTGTCACGGAAATACAGCAGCAGATTTCGTTTGGTCAGATACATGAATTGTGTCATATCAGCCCGCCTCCCTTGTCACATCGAGGAACACATCATCAAGCGTTCCCTGGATCACTTCAAAGCTCTCGCAGTCTGTCCCGATCCGGTGCAGGATCGGACATGCATCCATGGTCGAATGCAGCCGGATGCAGAGCCCGTAGTTTTCCTCCGTCAACTCAGCTCCGCCGAGTTTTTGCAATAGCGAAGTCCTTTGCTTTTCTGTGCAGTACAGCTTCAGCCGGTCATAGGCATAGCGCTCCTTCAGCTCGTGGGGCTTGCCCTCTGCGATGAGTCTTCCCTTATGGAGCATGATGATCCGGTCGGCTTCGGCGGCCTCCTCCATGTAGTGCGTGGTGAGGAACACGGTCATGCCAGTCTGCTTCTGGAGGCTCGTCACCATCTCCCAGACCTCCTGCCGTGCTGCCGGATCGAGCCCCGTGGTCGGTTCATCGAGGATGAGCAGCTCCGGCGTGTGCATGAGTGCCGCAGCAATCTCGCAACGGCGCTTCTGTCCGCCGGAGAGCGTGCGGTACTTCTTTCTGAGCAGCTCCCCGATTGAGAAAATGTCGCAAAGCTGCGCCAATCGGTTTGCCGCCTGACGCTTCTGCATCCCGTGGATCACGCCTCGGCAAAGCAGGTTCTCCCGCACGGTCAGCAGCTCATCGAGCACGTTGTTCTGGTAGACAATGCCGATTTTCTCCCGGACGAGCCGGCTGTCCTTCTGTACATCCGCATCGCAGATCACAATGCTGCCGGACGTCGGCGTGAGCAGCGTGGACATCATGTTGATGGTCGTGGATTTGCCGGCACCATTGACGCCGAGAAAGCCGATAAGCTGCCCTTGCTCTGCGGAGAATGAGATGTGATCGACGGCGGTGTAGTCGCCGTATTGCTTGGTCAGATCTCTTACTTGAATTGCTTTCATAGAATCCCCTCCTGTCTGTAGCTATCATAGCACAAACAGGAGGGAAAAGCAAGCGATTTTTCGTAAGATGCAGGATGGAGGGGGTAAGATGCAGGAACAGTACGGCAAAATTGAAAGAGGATCGGTAACGTTAAGTCTCAAGTGAGAACAGATAATCGATAAATGCTTTCGTCGCTTCTTCCCTATTGTATTCCTTCTCTTCATCAGGGATAAGTTTGAAATACATCAAAGGATCAACACTGAGCCTGGAATTGAGCCTGTCACGACTTTCAGGGTGAGTCTTTAGGAATTTGTAGGCCTCCTTTGCGAATATTAGCTTCCCATTCGGTTGGAGTGTATGAAAAGCGTTTATATCAAATTTGTCTCCATTGTTTGAATTGATAACTTGACTTATTATTTCCTCGCATTTAAATAAAGCTGCTCTATCCATTTCATCAATAATATCGAACAGTAAATAAATCAACAAACTAATATTGACTGGCTTCCGTCTATTCCCTCTACATGGACAGCTAAAAGAATTAAAAATCTTTTCTCATTGCGTGATGAAAGAAGTTATAACCCTCTTAGCGAAGTGAATCTAATTTCTTTGTATACAAGTCTTGGCGTTAGACAGCATTCCGATATTGAACATCTCCATTGTCCAGTGTCACCATATATTCCTTTGTCCCGAACCAATTATTCTGGATACCTATGAATGCTGTAACAGCGATCACAAGAATAAAGCAGGCTGCGATCGGAATGAGCTTCTTCATGGTCTTTGTCATAGTGATGAAGTCGTTGAGGACGGCATCGCTTTTCCACAGGAGGAACTGTTGAATGCCGAAACAGGACTTGACTTCTTTTCATCGCAAAGCTACTGCGGTGTAGCTGTTGATAATGATGATTCCGTTTTGGGCTTGTATATTCTTCACCCGAATAATGTAGGCAGATGCGGTCATATATGTAACGCAAGTTATGCTGTTTCATCATCTCAGCGTGGAAAGCACATCGGAGAGCAGCTTGTTTTAGATTGTATCAAGACCGCTAAAAGCATAGGCTTTCGTGTTTTACAATTCAATGCTGTCGTAGAAACCAATACTCACGCAAGACACTTGTATGAACGAATCGGATTTCATCAGTTAGGTGTTATTCCAAACGGATTCAGAATGAAAGACGGACACTATGTGAATATTTGCACGTACTACATCGAATTATAAAATACCCGAACACGGATAACCGTCCTCAACAGACGGCTATCCGTTTCTTATTATTCCGCATACCCACAATCAAGCACCCTGAGCGTTGTATGCTCACTATCCTGCGGATCAACAATATCATAGCTGATCGAGCTGCAACTGAGCTGACTGCAAAGCTCGGTAGCCAGTTTCAGGAAGTTCGGCGGTATCTCGGTAAGAACGCCGTCTTTTTTAATG
>JAFXOO010000180.1 GCA_017528675.1 Oscillospiraceae bacterium
CGCTATTCCGATGACGGCGAGCCGCAGGGGACGGCGGGCGTACCTGTGCTTGAAGTCCTCCAGAAACGTGGGCTGACGGATGTCTGCTGCGTGGTCGTGCGGTATTTCGGCGGGATTCTGCTGGGCGGGGGCGGACTTGTGCGGGCGTATTCGCACAGCGCTTCCCTCACCTGCGATGCGGCGCAGATCCGTCACATGTGCGAAAGCACACCGCTTACGTTACAGATGGACTATACACTCTACGGCAAGGTCACAAATGTCCTCCCGAAATACGGTGTATTAGAGCGCAATTCCGACTTCGGCACGGATGTGATGCTGGAACTGACCGTCCGCAATGAGGTGCTCGGTGCCTTGCAGGCAGAGCTCACGGAGCTCTCTGCCGGACGCATCGGCATGGAGACAGGAGCGCCTGGCTATGCCGATTTTTCTCAGGTAAAGGTGTGATCATGTCTGTCTTTCCTATCATTATCAGTGTGCTGTATATCCTTTCTTTCACTGCGCTCGGAATCACGCTGCTGTATGCACGGACGGCTGACGCCCTTCCGGACAGCAAAACGCAGACTGCACTTCTGGTATTTGCACTGATCTGCTTTGCCTTGGCGGCCAAAAATCTATGGCATCTCGTCAAAGTCATTTTCCGGAAGCGCCGTTCCGAACAGTCTGACCGGCGAAAAACATCCTGACGGGAAATATTTTTTCCGGTAAAAAAGAGGGTTTTTCCCCTCATGATTTGTATATATAAACAGAGACAAAAATGCAGTGAAAGGAGCATCCGCATGACGATCCGTGAACAGCTTGAAGCAAATGAAGCAGGCTATCTTTCCCCGAAAGCCTGTAAAAGCACGGATACCGGCGCTACCCTGCGGCTGCGGCCGGAGGAGCCCTGTCCCTACCGGACGGCGTTCCAGCGTGACCGTGACCGGATTCTGCACTGCAATGCCTTCCGGCGGCTCAAGCGAAAAACCCAGGTTTTTCTTTCGCCGGTCGGGGATCACTACCGCACACGGCTGACGCATACGCTCGAAGTTGCGCAGGTGGCACGGACGATCTCACGGGCCATGTTCCTCAACGAGGATCTGACTGAGGCAATTGCTCTCGGACATGATCTCGGTCATTCACCCTTCGGGCATGCCGGAGAGTCCATCCTGAACATGATCTGCCCGCACGGCTACCGCCATTACCAGCAGAGCATGCGGGTGGTGGACTGCATTGAGCGGGACGGCGCCGGGCTGAATCTGACGCTTGCCGTCCGCAACGGCATCATCTGTCATACAAACCAGATTGCAGATACCTTAGAGGGGAATATCGTGCGGTTTGCCGACCGCATCGCCTACATCAACCACGACATCGAGGACGCCATGCGGGCGGGTATTCTCCGTCAGAGTGATCTGCCGCAGGAAGCACTCTCTGTTCTCGGTGAAACAAAAAATGCACGCATTACGTTCCATCGTATGCGTGCATTTCTTTTTATGTTCCGCTTTCCTTTAATCCTTTTAATCCTTTCGGATCTCCCAGGCTTCAAGTTCCTTCATACTCTC
>JAFXOO010000181.1 GCA_017528675.1 Oscillospiraceae bacterium
CCGGAGGGCATCCAGAACATGACTGCCGAAGAAGCGCTGGCGCTGATCTTTGGCGAAACAACGGAATGATACAAAGAATCCCCGGAGTTTCATGCTCCGGGGATTTGTCGTTATTCTGCTGTGACGGGGGTGACGTAGCCTTCCTCATCAAATCCGATCCCGTCCGAAATACTTTCCAGATAGCGGAAATACTGTGACCGCTGGCCCGGATCGCTGATATAGGAAATGGTGCAGTCTGACTGCATGGCGGGCAGGTATTGCAGCCGCAGTTCATAATCCGAGCGGGTACCGGTTACATGGATTTCTGCCAGTACAGAGCGCTGCGTCTTGGCATTGAACCAGAAATTGCCAAGCGAATAAATGATGGGCTTATCCTTGTAGAACTCAATCCCCTGGAGGCAATGCGTGTGATCGCCCACAACAGCGTCCGCTCCGGCATCCACAAGCCCTTTACCAACAGTTTCCTGATACTCCTCCAGATAATCCACGCCCTCAATGCCCCAGTGGATGTACACAATCACAACATCTGCCTGCTCACGAGCTTCCCGCACACGCTGGTACAGAAGCTCCGGATCGACTGTGCGGAATACACCGGGCTCTGTCTCTGTGGCACCTTTGGTCAGCTCAACCCATTCGACACGGGTGCCGCTGAGAAATGCCACCCGCAGCCCGTCCAGATCAAAAAACTTCGTCTCGGATGCTTCCGCCAGATTTTTACCGGCGCCGACACGGGCAATGCCCGCCTTGTCGAGCGTATCGAGCGTATCAAGCACGCCCTCCGGACCATAGTCATAGGTGTGGTTGTTGGCGATGGACACAATATCCACGCCCAGATCCAGCATGAGCTGCACATTGGCGGGGTTCGCCCGATAGGTGTAGTCCTTCCCGACCGTTGCGCTGCCCCGGGTTGTGTAGGGGAATTCGTTGTCCGCAAAGCAGATATCTGCCTTCTGCATGTGTTCCATAATTGTCTCATCAAAGCAGGAGGAAGTATCCCTCCCGTTTGCCTCCCAGCGGTTGGTGGTGCGGGCGCCGTCCGCAACGCTGATATCACCGGTGAAGCAGAACATGTAATCAAACGGGATCTCCGGCTCGGTAGGCGGCTCCGTCTCCGGCTCGGTGGCGGCCTCCGTTGTATGTTCCGGCACAGATGCCGGGATGCTGGGCTCGATATGCTTCTGCGCAGAGCCGCACGCCGTCAGTGCCAGCGCACAAAGTGCTGCGGTCAGCTTCAGAAGGTTTTGTTTCATAACAGATTCCCCCATATGGTATTTATTTTTTTTCTATTGCATTTCATCTGATTTTGTGCTACAATAATAGATAAGCGAAATGCTGTTCGCTTTTATTATATCACAAGTATACAAAGAATGCAATATCTCAGATCGTTTTACCGAAAGGAGGATGTTATGATATCGCCCACACGGAAAACCCTTTCACCGATCAGCTCACACCGGAATTTTATCACGCTACTGATGTGCCTTACCGGTGTTGCTGTGAATCTGCTGCTTGGCAAGATGGCCGAGTATTTCCATTTCCCGCTGTATCTCGATACGGTCGGAACGATTGCTGCCGCAATCATGGGAGGCTATCTTCCCGGCGTGATTGTTGGTTTCCTGACCAATATGATCAAGGGTATTTCTGACCCTTCCTCTGTTTACTACGGCATCCTGAATGTCATGATTGCAACGTCAGCGGCATTCTTCAACAGCCGAGGGGTGTTCCGGAAATGGTACCTGATTCCGCTTCCGATCCTTGTCTTTGCCCTGATCGGCGGAGGGCTCGGCACCTGTATCCCCTGGTTGCTGGATGACCTGCCGTTTGAGAGCGAATCGCTCAGCGGCATGCTCTATGATACGGGCATGTTCACAGAGCGGACAGCGCAGCTTATCGCCTCTTTTATGACTGATCTTGTCGATAAGACGATTACCGTTCTGCTTGTCATGCTGATTATTGCGCTGCTTCCGCCTAAGGTGCGTGAGTATTGCAGCTTCAACGGATGGATGCAGACGCCTCTTTCGAACGAGGAATCTGAAGCTGCCCGTAAGCTGAATTTCCGGGTGATGTCCCTGCGTACCAAGATTATGCTGGTGCTGACGCTCTCACTTGCGGCGATTTCGGTTGCGGCAACGGTGATCAGCATGCAGCTTTACCGTTCGGCGCTGATCAAGGATCATAAGACCCGTGCCGAAAGCGTTGCACGGATTGCCGCCGGTGTGATCGACCCGGAAGCTGTTGACAGCTATCTTGCAGAGGGCGTAAAAGCACCGGGGTATGCTGAAACAGAACGGCTGCTGTATGAGATACGGGATAACACGGAGGATATCCAGTATCTGTATGTCTACCGGATTGAGGAGGACGGCTGTCATGTCGTGTTTGACCTCGATACGGCAGAGCTTGAGGGCGGTGAGCCCGGAGAGGTCATTCCGTTTGACGAGAGCTTTTCTGCGGATATTCCGATGCTGCTTGCCGGAGAGGAAATAGAGCCGATCATTACCAACGACACCTATGGATGGCTGCTGACGTCGTATGTTCCGGTATACACCAATACAGGACGCTGTGTATGCTATGCGGCTGCGGATATCTCAATGGAACGTATCGGCAAGATTGAGCAGCACTTCCTGGTGGAGATGCTCTGCCTGTTCCTTGGCATATTCTTTGTGATTTTTGTGCTGATTTACTGGCTGATTGAGTATCATATCATTCTGCCGGTCAACTCCATTGCGATGAGTACAGGCGAATTTGCCTATGATAGCGATACTTCCCGTGAGAGCAGCATTGAGCGTATCCACGAGCTGAACATCCATACCGGCGATGAGGTGGAGAATCTCTATCACGCCATCTCCAAAACTTCGGACGACAGCATGCGCTACGTTGCAGATGTCCAGAAAAAGACCCAGGAAATCGCACAAATGCAGAATGCCCTGATTCTTGTGCTGGCCGACATTGTAGAGAGCCGTGACCGTAACACCGGTGCCCATGTCCGCAAGACAGCGGCCTACACCGGCATTATCCTGCACCGGATGAAGGCGAAGGGACTGCATCCCGAAATCCTGACGGATCAGTACATTTCCGATGTGATCAATTCAGCGCCGCTGCATGACGTGGGCAAGATTCAGGTGCCCGATGCAATTCTCAACAAGCCGGGGCGTCTCAACGATGAGGAATTCGAGATCATGAAGAGCCATACCACCGCCGGTCAGGAGATTCTGACGGAGGCCATCTCGCTTGTGCCGAATTCCGGCTATCTTGACGAGGCACGGAATCTGGCGGCGTATCACCACGAGAAATGGGACGGCACCGGTTATCCTACCGGCATTTCAGGTGAGGATATTCCGCTTTCAGCGAGAGTAATGGCTGTAGCAGATGTATTCGATGCGCTTGTTTCCAAGCGCAGCTATAAGAAGCCCTTTACCTTTGAGGAGGCAAAGAAG
>JAFXOO010000182.1 GCA_017528675.1 Oscillospiraceae bacterium
CATTGTGGGCTGAGCAGGCACTGCACAACAGGAATCCCGGTTATTTCGGGGAGCGAATCCCGGCGATATATGAGGCGCTGCCCGCTCCCGTGTACTGATGAGGCTATCACCAGTACCCTCAAAAGGAAGGAGAATCTATGAACGACATTTACAGCGACATTGCCCGCCGCACCGGCGGTGACATCTACGTCGGCGTGGTCGGCCCTGTCCGCACAGGAAAATCCACGCTTATCAAGCGCTTCATGGAAACGCTCGTCATTCCGAATATCGACAGCAGCTTTAAAAAAGAGCGTGCTGTGGATGAACTCCCGCAGTCTGCCGCCGGCAAGACAATCATGACCACCGAGCCGAAATTCATTCCGGAAGAAGCCGTCCCCGTGCATCTCGATGACGGCGCAAGCTTCCGCTGCCGGATGATTGACTGTGTCGGCTACATTGTTCCGAGTGCCCTGGGCTATATCGAGAACGAAATGCCCCGCATGGTCATGACGCCGTGGTTCGACGAGGAAGTGCCGTTCAACATGGCCGCAGAAATCGGCACCCAGAAGGTCATCACAGAGCATGCCACGGTCGGCCTTGTCGTCACCACGGACGGCAGCATTTCGGATATTCCCCGGGAGGAATACGCCGAAGCGGGGGCAAGGGTGATCTCCGAGCTGCAAGACCTCGGCAAGCCCTTTGTCGTACTGCTCAACTGCACAGACCCCGGCAGCGAACCCGCCCGGAAGCTTGCTTCTGCCTTGCAGGAGCGCTACGGCACGGCTGTCCTTCCCGTGAGCTGTATTGACCTTGCCGAGGAAGACATCCGGAACATCCTCACAGCGCTGCTCTATGCCTTCCCCATCCGGGAGGTCAATTTCGCAGCTCCCGGCTGGATTACCATGCTCGGCAAAGGTCATCCTGTCAAGGAAGCGGTCTTTGGATGCATCCGTTCCGCCGCCCAGTCCGTCACCACGGTCAAGGATGCCGCCGCACTTGCAGCGCCGATCTGTGACTGCGAATACATCCTGCATGCTGCCCCGACCGAGATCGACCTCGGCACCGGAACCGTCACCATCAGCATCACGCTCGACGGCTCCCTTTTCTTCCGCATCCTCAGCGAGGAAACCGGCCTGACGATTGAGGACGAGAGCAGCCTGCTATCCACACTGACCGAGCTTGTGGCAATCCGTCAGCAGTACGCCCGCATTGAGCCCGCCCTCCGGGAGGTGGAGGCGACCGGCTACGGCATCGTCATGCCGGCAATGGATGAACTGCATTTAGAGGAGCCGGAGATCATCCGCCAGGGCGGCAAGTATGGTGTCCGTCTGCAAGCATCGGCTCCGTCGATTCATCTGATGAAGGCAGGCATCACCACCACCGTCAGCCCGATTGTCGGCACCGAGAAGCAGAGCGAGGAGCTGGTGATGTATCTGCTTGAAGGCTTCGAGGAGGATCCGGCACGCATCTGGGAGTCGAACATTTTCGGCAAATCCCTCCACGAGCTGGTCAACGAGGGGCTGCATTCCAAGCTGTTCAAGATGCCCGTTGAAGCCCGCATGAAGCTCCAGGAGACAC
>JAFXOO010000183.1 GCA_017528675.1 Oscillospiraceae bacterium
CGCCGTACTGCATCTGAAAAATGCTTCTCAGAGAATTCGCCGGAAAGCTGTTCAATTTCTTGCCGGAGCTGTTCCCTTGACATGGCAAGAAACTGTGCCATGTCAAGTTTACTAAGTAGCTGCTCCAGGCAAAAATGCGCAAAACTACCGCCGGTTCGAGGGTTCAGGGAATTGCGTTCCGGGATATAGAGCCGCAGCACATTCTGGCAGAAATACTGGAATGCACAGTTATAGAAGCACTCAATGCCGGAAGGGGACACTACAATCCTATCTCCGAGGAGCGGTTTCATGACGTCGGCATGCACCGCCATATCCGGAGAGAACGCTGCATGATCCAGCTTGGCAATCCGTGCATGATAAACCGGATCCTGCACTAAAATCGAACGGAGTGCGGAAAGCTCAGAGCAATCCTCCTGAAGATGGCGGACATAGTGAAAATAACCGGAAGCAAGTGTCCGCACATAAAAGCTGACAGGCAGTTCGGATGTATGCAGAAGTATTTCCGGATGCTTCGGAAATAATCCCATGATTTCGAGGATGATGCCTGCCGGAGCAGCCGGCTCATGGGAATCCGTGGTCAGGGAATAGGTCAGATAGAGCTTTTCCTTTGGAGAAGCGAGTGTTTTCCGGACAATCAGCAGCTCATCAGAATGCAGCTCCGGCAGTAAGCGGGACAGCTTGATATTCTGCGTTTCAAGCTGCCGCAGCTCCTCCTGAGAAAACATCCCGCCGGCATTGACTTCGCCGGGGAATTCCCCTTCCTGCACACCCGGAACAAACACAATAGCGGGCGAATCCAGACGAGCTGTCTGAGCATCCACAATGTGGATACAGTCAAGAGTCTGAGGAGGCATGGAATAACTGCTGCTTCGCAAAAGCAGCAGCATGCTCTGCTGCAATTCCTTCATGGAGAGTGTCTGGTTCCCGAAGCAGTCACAGAGGGTATCCAGGGTATCCATCAACAGGTTCCAGAGCATGACAAACTGTTTCTGGCGGATGTCATTCCAGCCGGCAATCATTTCACGGCTGTCGTCCTTACGGCTGAGCATATGCTGATACAGAACACCGCATATTTCCTGCACGGTAACGTTCCGGCACTGTCTGCGAAGGCGGGAAATGTCCTTTGTAAAGCGCTGCCGCAGCTTTTCGAGCCGCTCGCCTCCGAAGGAATCAGAGCGTTTGTTCAGTGTCTCGTCATCTTCCTTCCAGAAGGGATGATTCCAGTCCTCTTTATCCACGCTCCAGGAAAAGCAGTAATGCTCCAGCATGGCGATGGTATCCGGCGAATACCCGGAAAGAGGAGATTTCAGATAGCGCAGAATCTCGTTTGTCCTCCATCCTTCCTCCGACAGCAGTGTCAGTAATGACAGGAAATACCGGATCAGGTCAGAATGCAGCACAGGCTTGGGCATGCTCATATCAAAGGGCAGCGAGAAGCGTTCGAGTGCCCGCTCCAGAAGCGGAAAATAGACATCTGGTTTTTTTACGGCAATGACGATGTCGCTGCATCGAAGACTGGAATTCTCTTGCAGTAAACGACAGATTTCGGCGCCGATGTATTCGACCTCCATCAACGGATCGGACGCTTCCGCAATCCGGATATGCTGCCCGAATGGAATACAATCCGGTTTCTGATGGATTGTATCGCTTCCGGCTGCAATCAGTTCAGGGTATTCAGAACGGACATAAGTATCACAATAGTTCCAGTCATGTGAAATATGATGATCGTCAGCACATGCATTGAGTTTTCTGAACGTGTGATTCCCGCCGACAAAAACGCCGCTTTCCCGCTGCTCCGGATGATCTGTACGGATGGCAGCCGTAACGGAATCTGCTTGTTTCAGAATGACATTGAGCATCTGGTACTGATCTCCGGTGAAGCTGTCGAACTCGTCCAGGTACACATCGGCTCCTTCAAAATAATACTGCATCTCAGCGAGCGCAGCCGCCTCTGTGAGATTGACAAGGCTGTCGTGCTTTCCGTTTTCCTGCAATATACGGTCATATTCGAGCAAAATGCAGCTCAGGTCGTGGGTCTTGTCACTCAGTACATCCGGAAACAGCAGGGAAACAGCAGCCAGAGCTTCCGAAGTAACACTTGCCTTTCGGAGCTTTGTGATGACACCATACAGCGAGGAAATGAATTCTGAGGACTGCGCACGCCGTTCCATCAGACGAAATTCCTTTCGCTGCGAGCATGTTTTGACAGCCTGGTACAGAAACAGCAGCTTTTCTTGTTCAGAGGCATAGCTTCCGGAGCGCTGTGCTGTTCCGAATTGCTGTAGAATATCACGGGATAGGGTGACAAAGCTGCATGTCCTGAGCTTGTTGAACAACCGTGCACCGAGCACCTGGTACAGCTTTTTTTCTGCCTCAAACGAGAACTGTTCCGGGACAATGATGATGGTACGCTTGCCGTCGGAGAGACTTTTCTGAAGCTTTTCCATGAGCTGCGTCGATTTTCCGGTACCGCAGCCTCCAAGGATACAATGCAGCATATCAAATACTCCTTTCAGTAGAAAGTATGTCCACCCCAGTGACAGAGAGGCGTTGTCCGCTTACAAAAAAATGAATGTCATAACCGGCAAATTCCATACTGTACTGCCGTTCCGGGTCATGCTGATAGGAGGGGCGGGGGTCATCAGCAAGGCAGGCAATGGCAGCCTGCTGCTTTTCTTCGGGAAGCAGCGCAAGCAGCTCCGGCGGGAAGCATA
>JAFXOO010000184.1 GCA_017528675.1 Oscillospiraceae bacterium
CGTAAGGTACAAAGCGGGTTAAGGGGGTGCCCGCCGGTGCACCAGCCCCCGCAATATAGCCCCTCCCCCACTGGGGGAGGGGTTGGGGTAGGGGCATTAACTGTTACAATTCAGAAAATCCCCTTGTATTCCTCGGCACTTTGTGTTATAATGATTGTGTATGCAAAAATAACCATCCGGAGGTGCTGAACATGGTCAATATCGGGAATGAGTGGGACACGCTGCTGGCCGATGAATTTGAAAAGCCCTATTATCTGGCGCTGCGGGAATTCCTGAAGCAGGAGTACAGCACCGGAACCGTCTACCCCGACAGTAAGGACATTTTCAATGCCCTGCGCTATACCAGCTACAGCGATGTGCGCTGCGTCATCCTCGGACAGGATCCCTACCACGGCCCTGGCCAGGCACATGGGCTTGCATTTTCCGTCCGCAGAGGCGTGCAGCCGCCGCCCTCACTGCTGAATATCTATAAGGAAATCGCCAGTGACACCGGCATCCGGAACAATCCGCAGTCCGGCGAGCTCATCCCCTGGGCGAACCAGGGCGTACTGCTGCTCAACACCGTGCTGACTGTGCGTAACGGACAGGCAGGAAGCCACCGGAACCACGGCTGGGAGCAGTTCACCGACCATATCATCCGCCTGCTGAATGTGCGGGAGGACCCGATTGTCTTTCTGCTGTGGGGCGCACCTGCCGGCAAAAAGGCGGAGCTTATCACCAATCCCTGCCATCTTGTGCTGCGCTGTGCCCATCCGAGCCCGCTTTCTGCGAACAAGGGCTTTTTCGGCTGCAAACATTTTTCCCAGACCAACAACTTCCTGAAATCCCACGGCTTCCGTGAGATTGACTGGACTATTATATAAGGAGTCATCTATGGAACAAACCAGACCAATCTACTCATTTGAAGTATTCCCGCCGAAGCCGACCACGCCGGTCGAAGCGGTCACCAGCGCATTTGCAGAGCTCTCCGCCCTGAAGCCCGATTTCATCATCGTGACCTACGGCGCAGGCGGCGGTCTGAATGGCGGACGGCTCACCTGTGAGCTGGCAGCGAGGCTGAAAAATGAATTCGGCATCAAGCCCGTGGCGCATCTGCCCTGCATCTCCTACACGAAGGAGGAAATCACCTCTGTACTTGAGGATTTCCGTGCGCACGGCATCACGGATATCTTAGCACTGCGAGGCGACAGAAATCCCGATATGCCGGAGAAAAATGACTTTCACTACGCATCCGAGCTGATTGACTTCATCCGCCAGCGTGGCGACTTTGAGCTTTATGCCGCCTGCTATCCTGAGGTACATCCCGAGGCACGCTCTGCCGCAGATGACCTGCGCCATCTGAAGGAAAAGGTCGATAAGGGTGCAACCCATCTGATTTCCCAGCTTTTCTTTGACAATGCGAGCTTTTATGACTTCCGTGAGAAGTGCGACATCATCGGCATCAACGTGCCGGTTGAAGCCGGTATCATGCCGGTTGTCAACGCCGCCCAGATCCAGCGCATGGTGAGCCTCTGCGGCGCATCGCTGCCCCGGAAGTTCACGGTGATGATGCAGCGCTTCGGCCATAGCCCCGAAGCCATCCGGGATGCGGGCATCGCCTATGCAATCGATCAGATTGTAGACCTTGCCGCCAACGGCGTGGACGGCATCCATCTCTACACAATGAATAACCCCCTCGTGGCACGGCGGATCACCGAGGCAGTTTCCGGCATTTTAGGCAGATGATCCGCCTCACAGCAGTGGATATGCCGCAGGCGTTCCGGTATATGGGCATGGCAGCCGACCCGGATGAGACAATGCGACGGCTTGCCGCAGAATGCGAAAAGCGCCTGCTTGCGTCAATTTTACCAAGATATGTCCATCTTGTCTGTCCCATCCGGCAAACGGAGCAGGGTGTGCTCTGTGAAGGCACCACGCTCCTGCTCACAGGAGCGGATATCGCCGCCCATCTTTCCGGCTGTGACCGTGCAGCAGTGCTCTGCGCCACACTTTCGTCCGGTGCCGATGCAGCCATCCGGCAGGCAGGCGCCGCAGATGTGCTCGCCGGGATGATGACCGATGCAATGGCAAGCGCCCTGACCGAGCAGCTTTGCGATGCAGCCGAAGCGGAGATTCTTGCAGGGCTTCCCGGCCTTCATCCGACATGGCGTTTTTCACCGGGATATGGCGATCTGCCGCTGACCGTGCAGGGGGATCTCCTGCGGACGGTCAATGCGGAAAAGCGCCTTGGCGTGACGCTCAGCGACAGCGGCATGCTCATCCCCTCCAAGACCGTGACAGCCGTGATCGGTCTGTCCGCCCGTCCTGTTCCGAAGGGAAAGCGGGGCTGTGCGGTGTGTAATATGAACCAGACCTGCCCGTATCGTGCGAAAGGAGTACACTGCGCATGACAGAGCTTTTTAAGAGACATCCGTTCCTGTTCCTGGACGGCGGCATGGGCACCATGCTGCAAGCCGAGGGACTGCTGCTCGGCGGCGTACCGGAGCTTTGGAATATTGAGCGTCCGGAGACCATCACAGCCATCCACCGTGCCTATGTGGAAGCAGGAGCGCATGTTGTCTATGCAAACACCTTCGGCTGCAACCGCCTGAAAATGGCGAGAACCGGCCATACTGTGGAGGAACTGATTCCTGCGGCAATCCGGAATGCCAGAGCATCCGGCGCAGCATACGTTGCCCTCGACATCGGCCCCATCGGCCAGATGCTTGAGCCGACAGGCATCCTGAAATTCGAGGAAGCCTATGACATTTTCCGTGAGGAGATCGAGGCCGGAGCCGATGCCGATCTCATCGTATTCGAGACGATGAGCGACCTGCTTGAAGTGCGTGCAGGTGTGCTTGCCGCACAGGAGCACGGCGGCGGCAAGCCGGTTCTTGTCACCATGAGTTTCGAGGAAACCGGCAGGACGTTCACCGGCTGTAGTGTAGCCTCCATGGCACTCACCCTTGAAGGACTGGGCGTGGATGCGATCGGTGTGAACTGTTCGCTCGGCCCGGAGGAGCTTGTTCCGATAGTGGAGGAGCTCTGCCGCTGGACAACGCTGCCCGTCATCGTCAAGCCGAATGCCGGCCTGCCCGACCCCGTCACCAACACCTACAATTTCACACCGGAGCGTTTCGGCACATGCATGCGCACGTTTGCAGAGATGGGTGCCGTGATTTTCGGCGGATGCTGCGGCACCACACCGGCACATATCCGTGCCATGACACAGGTACTTTCCGGCATGCAGAGCGCAGAGCGCCATCCGGAGATTCCCTCCGCTGTCTGTACCGCCAACAGGGTCGTGACGATCACGGAACCCCGCATCATCGGTGAGCGCATCAATCCCACCGGCAAAAAACGCTTCAAGCAGGCGCTCATCGAGCATGACCTCGACTATATTCTCGGTCAGGCAATCCAGCAGATTGACGCAGGTGCCGACATTCTCGATGTGAATGTCGGCCTCCCGGAGATCAACGAGACCGAGATGATGACCCTTGCCGTCAGGGCAATCCAGGGCATCACGGATACCCCTCTCCAGCTTGACACCACCGATCCGCAGGCGCTCGAAGCCGGCCTGCGCATCTACAACGGCAAGCCCATTGTCAATTCCGTCAACGGCGAGGAGGAATCGCTGAATACCGTACTTCCGCTGGTCAGGCGCTACGGTGCCGCCGTGGTCGGCCTGACGCTCGACAAAAACGGCATCCCCAAAACCGCCGAGGGACGATTTGCCATTGCAGAACGCATCCTGAATCGAGCACTTTCGCTCGGTATCCGGCGTGAGGATGTATACATCGACTGCCTGACGCTGACCGCATCGGCCGAGCAGGAGGGCGTGATGCAGACGCTCCATGCGCTCCACCGTGTCCGTGAGGAGCTCGGTCTGCACACCGTGCTCGGTGTGTCGAACATCAGCTTCGGTCTGCCGGACCGTGAGCTTGTCAACCGCAATTTTCTCACAATGGCGCTGTACGCCGGACTTGACCTTCCGATCATCAACCCGAATGTCGAGAGCATGACAGCCGCCGTCCGTACCTATAAATTACTTGCAAACATCGACAAAAACGCCGTGGATTTCATTGCACATTACGGCACCGCTCCCGCTCCCGCCCCCAAGCCGCAGAGCACCAGCATGACGCTGGAAGCCGCCATTTCAGCAGGCCTGAAATCCGAGGCAGGCACCCTTACGCAGGCGCTTCTTGAAACCACCGAGCCAATGGCGATTGTCAACGACCAGCTCATTCCGGCGCTTGACAAGGCGGGCGCTGCCTTTGAGCAGGGCAAGATCTTCCTGCCGCAGCTTATTTCAGCAGCCTCGGCAGCGCAGTCGGCATTTGAAGCCATCAAGAGCCACCTCACCGCCACCAGCAGCGAGACAGTGGACCGTGGCACCATCGTGCTTGCGACCGTCAAGGGCGACATCCACGACATCGGCAAGAACATCGTGAAAATCCTGCTGGAAAATTACGGCTACCGTGTCATTGACCTCGGCAAGGATGTGCCCTATGAAGATGTGGCAGATGCGACCGAGAAATACCATGCGCCGCTGGTGGGTCTGTCGGCACTGATGACGACCACCCTTCCCTCGATGGAAGGCACCATCAGGCTCCTGCACGAGCGCTGTCCGTGGTGCAGGACGGTTGTCGGCGGTGCTGTTCTGACAGCGGATTATGCTGAGAAAATCGGCGCAGATTTCTACGCCAGGGATGCCAAGGAAACCGTGGACATCGCCAAGCAGGTGTTCGGAAACTAACAGTGCTTCCCTGAGCGATTCTGACAGAAACGAGAGAAAAGGAGCAGACAGATGAAGAAAAGACATTACGCAGCCCTCTGCCTGTGTGCAGTCATGGCATCAGGCCTCTCCGGATGCAGCAGCAAGGCAGCGCCGGAATACGCCTGGAGCAATGTTGCCATCGGCGGCGGCGGCTACGTCACCGGCATGGTCTATAGTGAAGCTGAGGAAAATCTGATCTATGCCCGTACCGACATCGGCGGCGCCTACCGCTGGAAGGAGGACGAGCAGCGCTGGGTAGCGATCACCGATCACCTCGGCGCCGACAACTGGAACCTCATCGGCATCGAGAGCATCGCTGCCGATCCCGTAGAGGCGAACCGGGTCTATGCGCTTTGCGGCACCTACATGGGCAGCAAGGGCGCCATCCTTGCTTCCGAGGACTACGGCGAGACCTGGACACAGGCAGACATGCCCTTTGACTGCGGTGCGAACAACCAGGGCAGAGGCACCGGCGAGCGCATCATGGTCAACCCGAAGAAGAACGCCCAGGTCTGGGCAGGCACCCGCAATGCCGGTCTCTGGAAATCCGAGGACTACGGCAAGACCTGGAATGAAGTGACATCCTTCCCCACGAAGGGCGATTACAAGCAGGAGAGCACCTCTGTCGGCATCATGTGGGTGGATTTTGACCCGGTGAGCGGCGATGTCTATGCAGGCGTTGCCAATACGGACGGAAACTGCGTCTACCGTTCCTCCGATGAGGGAGCGACCTGGGAAGCGCTGCCGACGAATCTGCCGGGCATGTTCCCGCTGCATGAGGATTTCTCGGCGGACGGTACGCTCTATCTTGCCTACGCCACCAGCGCAGGTCCCAACGGCAACCAGGCGGAGGGCGCCGTCTGCAAGTTTGACGGCACCGCCTTCACCGATATCACCCCCCAGAACGATGACGGCCGCTACGGCGGCTTCAGCGGCATTTCTGTGGATGCCAACGACCCCGATACTGTCGTTGTCAGCACCCTGTTCTACTGGTCAGATCCCGGCGATGAGCTCTACCGGACAACCGACGGCGGCAAGACCTGGACAGGTCTGTTCGACACCAAAACCGGCGAGGATCACTATGTCATGGATGTCTCCGAGGCAGACTGGCTCACCTGGGGCAGGGAAGAAGCAAAGGTAGGCTGGTGGATCACGGATGTGAACATCAACCCCTTCAATTCCGATGAGGTGATGTACGGCACCGGCGCCACGATCTTCTGTACCGAGAACATGACCGCCCTCGGCACGGGCGAAGATGTCACAATCGCCTTTGCCGCCTACGGCCTGGAGGAAACGGCTGTGTATCAGATGGTTTCCCCGGATTACAAGGACGGCGAGCCGCAGCTCTACTCGATCATGGGCGATCTGACAGGCTTTTCACACCTCGATGTCACCAAAGGGCCGGACGATGCGCATTTCATGGGCAGTTCCTCCGGCGGCAATGCAACCGATCTCGATGCAGCATTTGAAAATGCCAATGTGGCAGTCTATGCCATTCAGGATCGCCGCAACCCGCTCTGGATGACCACAGACGGTGGTGCAAGCTGGACAGCCGTCAGCAATCCGCCGGAAAAGGTGGAGGGCGGCAGAGTCTCCGTCAATGCAGACGGCACCTGCTTCCTCTGGACACCGGCGAATACAGGCAATTCCAATATCTATAAATACAGCATCACCGACAACAAGTGGTACTACACCCAGGGACTTGGCTATGGTGCAGTCCTTGCGGCAGACAGAGTGAACCCCAATCTGTTCTATGCCGCCTATAACGGCATGTTCTATGTCTCTGAGGATGCCGGTGTGAGCTTCAACCCCACCGGCCAGATGGTGGTAGACAACTGCACGATCCATACCGTGGTCGGGCAGGAGGGCGATATCTGGCTCAACAGCGGCTCTCTCGTGATGTATTCGGATGACAAGGGCCGGAGCTTTTCCACGATCAAGGATGTCAGCTTCGATGCCATCGGCTTCGGTGCGCCTGAAAAGGCGGGCAGCTATCCGGCTGTCTATGCGATGGGAGAAGCCGGCGGCCAGGGGAAGGGCATCTACCGTTCGACCGACAAGGGTAAGACCTGGGTGCGCCTGAACGATGACCAACATCTGTTCGGTAACCTGACGGATGCCATCTCCGGAGACAGCAAGGTATTCGGACGAGTTTATTTTGCCACCAACGGGCGTGGCATCGTAATGGGTGATCAGATTCAGTGAAAACAAAACGAAAAATTGCATTCGGCAGGATTTTTGTATTCCTCGTCCTGCCCATTGTACTCATCATCGGCATTCTGCACGGCATCCGTCTCAAGCTGATCTATGACGGCAAGATCGTCGCCAATGAACCGGACCCCAGGAAATACCCGGTCATGGGCGTGGATGTTTCCCGCTACCAGGGCGAGATTGACTGGGATACCATTGCAGCCCAGAATGTGACCTTTGCCTTCATCAAGGCAACAGAAGGCAGCTCTCACCAGGACCCCTGCTTTTCCTATAACTGGCAGGAAGCACGGAAAAGCGGCATTTATGCAGGAGCATACCATTTCTTCAGCTACGAATCCAGCGGTGTTACACAGGCCCAGAATTTCATCGAGACTGTCGGCACCGAAGCAGGAACGCTCCCGCCGGTAGTGGATCTCGAATTCTACGGCGATTACTATGCCGAGCCCGCCTCCAAGCAGGAGACCCGCAGGATCCTCAATGAGCTGCTCGATGCGCTCGAAACGCACTACGGCTGCAAGCCGATCATTTATACGACTGCAAGAGCCTATTACAGCTATATCCTCGGCGGCAGCTACGGCCAGTACCCGATCTGGATGCGGGACACCTATATGGAACCCATCGTCAAGTGGAAATTCTGGCAGTATTCCGACGAAGGCCAGCTTGCAGGCTATAACGGCATCCAGCCGGACAGCACCGAGCAGTATATCGACCTGAATGTCTACAACGGCAGCTATGAGCGTTTTCTCCAGGATTTCTCGCTGCCCCCGAAGGAGGAACAGGAATGAAGCCCTTTCTGCTGCAAGCCCCCTGCAAGGACTATCTCTGGGGCGGAAACCGGCTCCGTGCATTCGGCAAGGAAACCGATGCACAGCGTATTGCAGAAAGCTGGGAGCTGTCCTGCCATCCCGACGGCGAAAGTGTGATTGCATCGGGTGAATATGCAGGGATGACGCTTCCGGCCTTTCTCCGGCAGCACCCGGAGGCGCTGGGCGAGCACTGCCGCTGCTTTGACCGTTTCCCCGTCCTGGTGAAACTCATTGATGCGCAGGACAATCTCTCCGTGCAGGTGCACCCGGACGATGCCTATGCCCTTGCCCATGCGGGGGAATATGGCAAGACGGAGCTCTGGTATATCATCGACGCAGAACCCGGCGCAGAGATCCTCTACGGCGTAAAACAGCCCATGACACAGTCAGAATTCCGTGAGAGCATCGAAACCGGCACGATCACGGAAAAGCTCCGCCATATCCCCGTGCACCCCGGCGAGGCGTATTTCATCCCGGCAGGCACGCTCCATGCCATTGGCAGGGGCTGTCTGATTGCAGAAGTCCAGCAGAATTCCAACACGACCTACCGTGTCTATGACTACGGCAGGGGACGGGAGCTGCATATTGCACAGGCGCTCGATGTCGCCGCTCTCCGGCCGACGGAATGCCGCAAGGATACGCCGTTTCACGACTACACCAACAGCCGTGCCCGGCATCTCGGCGCCTGCCGCTATTTTTCCGCAGCGATCGAGGAGATCAGCGGACGCTGCACGGAATTCACCGACCCTGAGAGCTTTGCCCACTATCTTGTGTTGCAGGGCAGCGGCACGTTCCGTTCCGGCACAATGGCGCTGCAATTCCGGAAGGGCGCCAGCCTTTTCGTTCCCTGCGGCACAGAACTGACCATCGAAGGCAACTGCACTTTGCTTTATACGGCAGTTGGCTGATGCGTAAAATCCCGCAGTATGACTGCGGTGGATAAATAGGAGGAATTGATTATGAAGTACTACATCGGAATTGACCTTGGCGGCACGAACATTGTCGCAGCCGTCGTGGACGAGGAATATAAAATCCTCACCAAGGCCAGCACCAAGACCAACCGTCCCCGTCCGGCAGAGGCCATTGCAGATGATATGGCAGCTATGGCGATCAAGGCTGTGCAGGATGCAGGCCTGACGATGGACGACATCGAGTGGGTTGGTGTCGGCACCCCCGGCATTGCCAACAGCGAGACCGGCATCATCGAGTTTTCCAACAATCTCGGCTTTGAGAACACCCCCATGGCAGATCTCATCCGCAAGCATATTGACAAGCCGATCTACATCGAAAACGACGCCAATGCCGCAGCCTACGGCGAGTATGTCGCCGGTGCAGCCAAGGGCGCAAAGAATGCCGTCTGCATCACGCTCGGCACAGGTGTCGGCGGCGGTATCATCATTGACGGCCAGATCTACGCCGGCTCCAACTTTGGCGGTGCCGAAATTGGCCATACCGTTATCAGCATTGACGGCCCGCAGTGCTCCTGCGGCAGAAAGGGCTGTTTTGAGGTGTATTCCTCTGCAACGGGTCTGATCCGCATGACCAAGGAAAAGATGGATGTGACGCCGGATTCGCTCATGCACAAGATTACCGAGGAGCGCAGCGGCAAGGTTTCCGCACGGACGGCATTTGACGCCATGCGCCAGGGCGATGCAGCCGCCAAGGAAGTTGTAGATTTCTACATCAAGGCACTTGCAGCCGGCATCACCAACACAATCAACATTTTCCAGCCGGATGTGCTCTGTGTGGGCGGCGGTGTCTGCAACGAGGGCGATGCCCTGCTGCTGCCGATGAAGGAGATTGTGGAGAAAGAGGTCTACACCCGCAATTCTCCGAAGAATACCCGGATTGTCATTGCAGAGCTCGGCAACGATGCCGGCCTGATTGGCGCCGCATTCCTGGGTGCTGCCAGGAAGTAATCACAGATTTTACCAGCAAGAAGAAGCCCCCGCACATAGCGGGGGCTTCAGCTTGTCAATAAAGTTCGTATTTGCCGCCTTCAGGCGGCAGGAAAAGCATTATCAAGCGATAGAAGGGAGCACTTTTTTGCAAAAAAGTGCCCCTCTTTCCAAAACAGTCCACCGGACTGTTTTGGAAATTCACCCCTGAAAAAAGCGTAGCATAGGGGATTTCGCCGTCTGCGGACGGCGACCAGGGCTTTCAGCCCTGGACCTGCGCCGCCGATACCGTAAACAACACCTGTTCCAGCGGCGGGGTGTTTGCTTCATCTGTAAGATTGATACACATGATGGCCATATCGCCCTTGAGGATCACAAGCGAAACGACCGTATGCAGCAGCTCGGTGCTTGGATGCTTTGCCATCTCAGACAGCGCAAGACGAAAATGCTCCTCGGTCAGATGCGGCATCTGCGTGGGAGCATCGAGCAGTGCTTCCCGTAGCGCCTCCTGACGCTGTTTGAGCTCCGCCAGCTTGTCCTGCAATTCCGGCAGTGCCGCTCCAGCCACGATTGCATTGACAGCATTCTGGATCTGCGCATCGACTGTCCGCAGCTCATGCTCCAGAGCCGGGCGCTCATCTACCTGCTCCTCCTTCTGGTACTCGGCATACGCTGCTGCTGCCAGCTCGCTGACCTTATCTGCATTCAGATACTCATCCAGTGCTGCCGTGACTTTTTCATGCAGATAGTCTGCATCAATCGCTCTTGCACCCTTGCAGCGCCGGCAGTAATAATAGTGTCTGTCCCTCGCAGTCGTGCCGCACACCGAATTCCCACACTCTGCGCAGACCAGCTTCCCCGTCAGCATATAGTCATAGTCCATACGTTTGCGCTTCTGCTTGGTGGAAACGGCAAGGCGCTGCTGTACCGCATCAAAGAGCTCCCGCTCCACGATCTGCGGACACGGCATCACGTCCTCAAAGCTGCCGAAGGTGTATTCACCGATATAGATCCGCCGGTGCAGGAGCCTGCTCACATCCATCGTTTTCCAGGATGTTCCGGCTGTGGTCGGGATGCCACGGCCGTTCATATGCGCTGCGATCTCAGCGAGCTTCATGCCGCCGAGATACTTCCGGAAGATCTCCGGCACCAGCGGCGCTGTTTCATCATCCGGAACAAGCCTGCGGTCGATCAGCTTGTATCCGAACGGAGCGACCCGGTTCAGATAGTATCCCTTCTGGAAACTTTCCTCGATGCCTCGCTTCATTTTTCGAGCAAGCTCCGCACTATAGTACTCATCCATCGCTTCGAGCAGGCCTTCCATGATGATGCCCTCGGGGGTGTCGCTGATGGATTCAGTCGCAGAGATCACCCGCACGCCGCTGTCACGGAGCTTCTTCTTATAAATGGCGCTGTCATAGCGGTTCCGGGCGAAGCGGTCGAGCTTGTAGACCAGCACTGCCTCGAATCCGCCTTCCCTGCTGTCTGCGATCATGCGCTGGAACTGTGGCCGGTTGTCGCTGGTACCGCTGAGCGCCCGGTCGATGTACTTGGCGACGATCTGCATGCCGTTCTGCGCTGCATACTTCTCGCAGACGTGGAGCTGCCCTTCGATCGACTGCTCGGTCTGGTTGGCGGAGCTGTAGCGTCCGTAGAATACGACTTTTTTCATAAAAAATTCCTCCTTGCATTTTTCGGAGGAATGTGGTATACTTTAACTGGAGGGTTGCAGTATACCACACTGCCTCCTTTATCAATCCGTCCCGGTGTTGCTGCACTGGGGCGGATTTTTTTCTAACTCAGTTTCCGCTGAAGTTCCTGAATTGTCTGGCACTCATTTTTCTCCATTATCATCTGTACAAACAACTTTCCGCATGCAAGTGCATCTTCAGAGGCATTATGTGCACCATCAAAATAGATGCCGTAATGTGCACACGATGTTGCGAGTTTGTGATCTGGAAGCTGCTTACAGCTTTTACGACTGATTTCGCAGGTATCATATACCGAACGTTTTGCCATTGAATCAAGACCGGAAGCATATAAATGCATTACATCAAACGGAGCATTATGAGCAACCATCGGTAATTTGCCAACAAACCAGTCCAATATAGGAATGATCTGATAAAACTTCGGAGCAAATTCAACCATTTCCTCTGTTATATGATTGATTTTTGTTACTTCCGGAGGTATCGGAACAGAGGGCTTAATGAGAGTTGTAAACAGCATAACCGGTTTAAAAGAAACAAATTTTATTAGTGAAACCTCAATTACTTCATTATTGGTCAATTGAATCCCGGTAGTTTCTGTGTCAAATGCAACAAAAGAAGATAGTTTTTTCAGAGGAGTGGATTTTGTCAGTTGTTTACATTTAAAATCCGCAAGATCTCTTTTGGCGTAATTACGCTTGTGATATTTGCCATCGCACACACCTTCAATTGCTGGAATGGACTGCAATTCCAGCAAAAACTCTTTTCGTTTCTTATCTTCCGGCGTTCGCATGATCATCGCATCCAGAAATCCCATATAATTCTCCTTATTACGCTTTTTCACCTACGCCAATGACACGTCCTGAGCAAAATACCATATCGTAGTCATGCAGTAAAATATCCTGGTACTTATCATTATGTGAAATGAGCCGATCACCGCCAAATTCCTTGACATATCCTTCCCCGTTTACAATAAACACACCTATGTCTCCGACATTGATATGCGGTGTACTTTCTACAAGCAAAATATCATCGTCAAAATATGTATCTTCCATTGAATCACCGTTAACACGAACCGCAAAATCAGCCTGTTCTGCTTCAGGAGTCCTGACAAGTGCGATTTTCTCATACTCTTCGCCATCAAGATAGTCGCCTGTTCCTGCACTTGCAGCAAGACGAGCGATTTTCTTTATGATAACCTTTTGTTCAACCGATGTTAGCAAAGCCAAGCAACGGTTGTACTCTGTTTCCAAAAGATCATCTACTGCTTTTTTACCGTACTCATCAAGAGCACGGTGTTTTTTTATCATGCCAAGTTCAGCGTTGGTCACCGCTTTGCAGTCTTTTATCCCGATAGCATCATTCAACGTGCAGTGCAGTGCCTTGCAGATAGCTTCGACTGTGCTGAGCGTTGGATTGGTATTGATCCCGGATGTGATCTTACTGAGCGTACCTTTTGGCACTCCGGATTCACGGACAAGATCGTCTATGCTCATACCCAGTTCTTTTCTGCGGCTGTTGATAAATTCATTAAAGAACATTGTATCGCCTCCTTTTCTATATGATACCATACAATGACCGCTTTGTCAATAATAAAATTCCGTAAAATGAAATTATTTTCTAAAAACCTATTGACAAATTCCATATTTGGTGCTATTATAGAATTAGAAATTCCGTTTACGGAAGTTTCAAGGAGGTGAGAATTATCATGACAACATCAAAACCCTACTTTCCAATTCTTGAGGCAGAAATGGCTAAGCACGGTATCAGCGAAGAAGCAATTTCAAAGCATATCGGTATCACGGAAAGGGCATTTCACAATAAAATCTCCGGGAAAACCGATTTCTGGTGGAATGAGGTGCTCGCTATCCATGCGGTTTTCCCAGATGTGGAGCCGGAAAAACTTTTCAGCCACAGCGCAGATACGGTCAGCGTATTAGTACAGGGCGATGAGACGAGAAACACTTCGATATGACAAGAAAGGAGAATCATCATGAATGACACCAAAAGCATGACCATCTGCATCCTCGAACAGCAGACAAAGCCCGGACCGCTGAAAGCATCCCAGCTTGCCCGCCTGATCGAGGGCTACATCAAGGCGCATCCTGAGATCACAAGCGGGTGCAAAACAGATAAGGAGGAAACCACATGAACCTGAAAAACCTGACCCAGCTCGAACAACTGGAGCTCATGGAGCAGTCTCTCGAATACCGGCTCTGCCGCACATGCCATGAGGTTGACGACTATATCACGAACGGCGAGATCGACGAGCTCCGTGACCTGATCGCAAAGCTCGATGAGGTGTGCAAGATGATCACAGAGCTGAAGAAATCCACAAAGTAAGAAAGGTAGGAACCCACATGAACATCGAAAAGAAGATCAAGGAGGAGCTGCTCAAAGCAGCGGAAAATACCAAGGGTGCAGAGGCATTCGTGCTGCTGATCGGCTACGAGGACGAGCACTCACTGTCGAATATCGTCGGGGGCGGCGGGAACG
>JAFXOO010000185.1 GCA_017528675.1 Oscillospiraceae bacterium
AGCCGACAAAAGGCATGAGAATGCGGATTATCCTCGTGCTTGCCCTGCTTGCGGTGTTCATGGGATTCGTTATCTGGGGTCTTGGAAATCTGACGATACGGGATCACCAGAAATATGCCGAAATGGCAAATAAGACGCACTTCACCAACCGGACCATTACTGCCGGACGAGGGGCGATTTATGACGCCAGCGGCACACCGCTTGCCTGGAGCGCTACTGTATATAAGGTATTCATGGACCCGGAGCTGTTCCGCCAGGAGATGGATGAGATCGACGAGATCATGAAGAAACGCCAAGCTGCACTGGAGGCAGGCGAGGAGCTGGATAAGGATACAATCGTCAAGACCCGTGCACAGATCGAGGATGAGATTATCAAGCTCCTTTCCGAGAAGCTGAAGATCAGTGAAGATACCGTGCTTACGGCGATGGAGAAGGATACGCAGTACTACGTCCTCCAGACGCAGGTTGAAAAGACGGCGGCGGACGAGATTGTGGCATATTTCGACAAGCTCGGCATGGGCTCCATCACCACCCAGCCGGACTCCAAACGCTACTATCCCCAGAATGAGCTTGCGGCCTCTGTCATCGGCTTCACCAACAGTGACGGCGACGGCCAGTACGGTCTGGAAGCCTATTATGACGACTATCTGGCAGGCGTGAACGGGCGCACCACCTCTGCGAAGGATGCCTTCGGCAACGAGATGCCCTACCGCTATGCCACCACCTATCCGGCGCAGGACGGCGCATCGCTGTACCTGACGCTCGATACTACGCTGCAATATATCCTTGAGAAGAATCTTGAGGAGATGAGCAAAAAGTGGAATGTCACCAACCGTTCCTGCGGCATTATCATGAATGCCAAGACCGGTGCGGTCTATGCGATGGGCACCTATCCGAGCTTTGACCTGAACGATCCGACGAAAATCTTCGACGAAGCAACGGCCAAGGCACTTGCGGAGCTCCCGGAGGAGGAGTACGAGGAGGCCTATGTCAATGCCCGTGAGCAGCAGTGGAAGAACAAGGCGATCACGGAGCTGTATGTTCCGGGTTCCGTTTTCAAGATCTTCACCGCTGCGGCAGCGATTGAGGAAAAGAGCGTGGACTGGGAGAATGACACCTTCTATTGTGACGGCGGCTATGATATCTCCAGCACGGAGGTCATCCACTGCCACCTGCTCAGCGGCCACGGCACCCAGAGCTTTGCCCAGGCGCTGAACAATTCCTGCAACCCGGCCTTCATCGAAATCGGCAAATCGCTCGGCATCCACAAGTTCTCCGTCTATTTCACCGCCTTCGGGCTGCGGGAAAAGACCGGCATCGACCTCCCCGGCGAGGTGCGCAGTATCGCCTTCGAGGAGGAGAACATGAGCTTTGTTGACCTGGCATCAAGCTCCTTCGGACAGGGCAACATGGTCACTCCCTGTGAAATGATTACCGGTATTTCTGCGGTGATCAACGGAGGCTATCTGGTGGAACCGCATGTCGTGAACCGCATCGTTTCGAGCGACGGCAACGTCCTCAAGACCTATGGCACGAATGCCAAGCGGCAGGTCGTGTCGGAGGAGACCTCCGCCGTGATGCGCCAGCTTCTCCAGGGCGTCGTGGATGCCAATACCGGCGGTAATGCCCATATTGACGGCTACAAGATCGGCGGTAAGTCCGGTACCTCCCAGAAGGTCGTGGACGGCAGGGTATCCCAGGATCACTATGTGGCGTCCTACACCTGCTTTGCGCCGGCGGATGATCCGGAGTTCATCATGCTGATTATGGCGGACGATCCGCAGGGCAGCAATTACTATGGCTCGGTTGTCGTTGCGCCGACAGCCCGTGCTGTCATGGAAGAAGCACTTCCGTATCTTGGCTATTATCCGGAATATACCGAGGAGCAGTACCAGCACCTCGATGTCAGCGTTCCGCTGCTGATGGACGAGGAGCTTGAGGTTGCCACCAAGGCAATCGAGGAGCTCGGTCTGAACTATGAAATCAAGGGCGAGGGTACTTATGTCGTCGGCCAGTGTCCTATGACGGGCACCACAGTTGCAGCCGGCGGTACCGTGGTTCTCTACACCGAGGAGAATTATGCGGCCGAACAGGTTGAGGTGCCGGAGCTGGTCGGCATGACGGCTGACCAGGCAAATACGCTCCTCACGAACCTTCACCTGAACTATGTCGCCATCGGCGCCTCCTCAAGCCGTGCGGATGCACGGGTCAGTGAGCAGTCTATCGTGCCGGGCGAAAAGGTCGATATCGGCACGGTCATCCGGCTGACCTACCTGGTTGAGGGCCAGGCGGACTGATACCTATATAATAAGGAATTTTGGGAGATGAAGCTATGAAGCTTTCTGCATTACTCGAAAACCGCATCCCTACGTCAATCGGAGACACGGAAATCACCGCTGTCACCGATGATAACCGTAAAATCACACCGGGCTGCATTTTTGTCTGTGTCAAGGGAGAGCGCTTCGACGGCCATGATGCCGCTGCGAAGGCGCTTGAGGACGGTGCGGCAGCGGTTGTCTGCGAGCGTGATCTGGGGCTGGGCGAACGTCAGCTCCTCACTGCTGATTCCCGTGCGGAATACGGCGCACTCTGCGCTGCGTGGTTCGGCCATCCGGAACGGAAAATGCGCTTTATCGGCGTGACCGGCACGAACGGCAAGACTACCATTACCACCGTCATCAAGCATATTCTGACCGCCTGCGGGCATAAGGTCGGGCTGATCGGAACGATCTGCAACGAGATCGGGGATGAGGTGTTCCACACCGAGAATACCACACCGGTGACGTTTGAGCTGATGGCACTCTATGCGAAGATGTACGAGGCAGGCTGCGATACGGTCGTGATGGAGGTCAGCTCCTTCGGACTGGTGCAGAAGCGCATCGGCCCGACGCACTTTGATGTTGCGGTTTTCACGAACCTGACCCAGGATCACCTGGACTATCACAAGACAATGGAGCATTACTACGAGGCCAAGCGGATGCTGTTTGACATCTGTGACAAGGCACTCATCAATACGGATGACGAGTACGGAAAACGTCTGTATGACGAGATTTCCTGCGAGAAGTGGAACTACGGCACCGAGGGTAATTTCGCCTATACGCCCCTGTCCGTCCGGGCAAACGGTGCAGATTTCTCACTGCGACAGAGCTGCGGTGTGCTTGAATTCCATCTGAAGATGACCGGCGGATTCAACATTGCCAACGCAACGGCAGCCTATGCGGCATGCAAGCTGTTCGGTGAAGACGATGCAGTGTCCATTCCGGCACTCGAAGCCTGCACCGGCGTCAAGGGCAGATGTGAAATTATCCCGACAGGGCGGGATTTCTCGGTTATCTGCGACTATGCGCATACCCCCGACGCCATCGAGAACATCCTCAGCAGCGTCAAGCAGATCACAGAGGGCAGACTCATCTGCCTGTTCGGCTGCGGCGGTGACCGTGACAAGACCAAGCGGCCGCTGATGGCGCAGGCTGCGGCGAAGTTTGCAGACCGCCTGATCGTGACCTCCGACAATCCCCGCACAGAGGATCCCGAGGCCATCATTTCCGATATTTTAGCGGGTCTTGCTGGTACGGAAACGCCTTACGAGACAGTTCCCGACCGCCGTGCAGCGATTGCACATGCGCTGAAAACGGCACAGCCGGGCGATGTCATCGTCCTTGCAGGCAAGGGTCATGAGGATTACCAGATCCTCGGAACAACACATATCCATTTTGACGAGCGGGAAGTCGTCGCAGAGGAGCTCAAGCAGCTTGCATAACATCCGAAAAGAGGAGAACATCATGGAACCCATTTCACTCGAAGCCATCGCAGAGCGCCTGGGCACGGCCTGCCCCCGCTCTGCTGTTATCACTGAGATCAGCACCGACACACGCACCCTTCCGCCGGGATGCCTGTTTATTGCTTTGCGTGGCGAAAAATTCGACGGCCATGCCTTTGTGAGCAATGCGCTCGATGCGGGTGCCGTTGCGGCAGTGACCGAAATGCAGCTTGCGCAGCATCCCTGCCTTGTGGTAGCGGATACCGGACAGGCTTTGCTCGATATAGCGGCGCTTTACCGGGAGCAGTTTGCGATTCCGGTAGTCGGCATCACCGGCAGCGTCGGCAAGACGACCACCAAGGAACTGACTGCCTGCGTGCTGTCCCAGCATTTCCGCACACTCAAGACACAGGAGAACCTCAACAATGTCATCGGCTGCCCCAAGACGCTCCTCGGACTGACGAAGGAGCACGGCGCTGCCGTTATTGAGATGGGCATGAACCATTTTGGCGAGATCTCCCGCATGAGCCGCTGCACACAGCCGACCATTGCGGTGATTACGAACATCGGCTTTTCTCACATCGAGAACCTCGGCTCGCAGGAAGGCATTCTTCAGGCAAAGCTTGAAATGCTGGAGGGTATGGCGGAGGATGCACCGCTGGTGACCTCGGCGGATGACAAGCTGCTTGCACCGCTGAAGGAGAAGCTCACACGCCCTGTCTATACCTTCTCGACGGAGGGCAATCCGGCGGATGTACAGGCAGAGGACATCAAATGTGAGAACGGCGTAACCACGTTCACCATCTGCCACGGTGAGCAGCGCATGCTGGCAGTACTGCCGGCGATTGGCGAGCACAATGTCAAGAATGCGCTGGCGGCCTATCTGGTCGGCATTCTGACTGGTATGGAGATTCAGGAGATTCTCTGCGGCCTGGCGGAATACCGTCCCACCGGCAACCGCCAGAATATCAGCGAAAAGGAAGGCCAGACCGTCATTGCGGATTGCTATAACGCAAGCCCTGCCTCGATGGAAGCTGCCATCGGCGTACTGGCCAATTACCCTGCCGAGGGACGGCGTGTTGCCGTGCTCGGTGATATGCTCGAACTGGGCGATATGAGCGAGACGCTCCACGGCCAGGTCGGGGATATCGTGCGCCGTTCGGGCATCGACATGGCCTACTGCTATGGACCTGCGGCACGGCATATCGCCGCAAGGGCAGGGGATCGTGTCGTCACCTTCTGTACGGAGGATCCGGCGCTCCTGACCGCACGGCTGCAAGCCGATCTGAAACCCGGCGATGTGGTACTGTTCAAGGCAAGCCACGGCATGCACCTTGAGCAGATCATCGACGCAGTTTATGTCAGCGAATGATTCCGGTCTGGCTGCAAATGGTCACGGCGCTCTGTGCTGCGGCCGCCGCAGGAACGATGGGCGCAGCGCTTGTGCCGTTCCTGCAAAGCAGGGGACTGTGTGACCTTGAAAAGCAGAAGGAATCCGGGG
>JAFXOO010000186.1 GCA_017528675.1 Oscillospiraceae bacterium
CAGCCTTGAACCGAACTATCTGCTCGGTGATCTGAACCACGATGGCAACGTCGATTCCCAGGACGCCACCTTGCTGCTGATTATGTCGGCTGCCAGAAATGCCTCCGCTGACGGAACCATTTCCGAGATGGATGTACTCTACGGCGACGTGGATGAGAACGGCGAAGTCAATGCTTCGGATTCCGCCAATATTCTGCTTTACAGCGCCGCAAAGGGTGCCGGGCAGGAAGTGCATCCCTTCGGCTTTGCGTATTATTATGCAGACAAGAACGGCAAGCTCCTCAAGGGACGCATCGACGATCCGTCCGGCGAGAGCTACTATGCCGATGAGGATTACCGCCTAATTACAGGCTGGTTCAGCACGGATGAGCTGACCTACTGCTTTGACAATGAGGGCGTGATGTACAAGAATGCCTGGCTTGAGGTCAAGAACGGCCAGAAGCTCTGGATGACGGATAACGGCGAAATGGCCGCCGGTGTCTGGGCCGATACCGATACCGGCCGCTGCTGGTTTGATACCGACGGCACACCGGCTGACGGCCTGCGGATTCTGGATGAGAAGCCCTATTATTTCGAGAATTGTGCTATGCAGACCGGCTGGCTCACGATCGGCTCCCGCCGCTGCTATGCAGGTGAGGATGGCGTGCTCTATGAGGGCGTCCGGAAGATCGGTGACGATACCTATTATTTCGGCAACGGCTTCTCCCTTCAGGGCGGCTGGGTCGAGCTGGAGGACGGCCTTCGCTACTTTGACGAGAACGGCAAGATGTGCACCGGCTGGGCACTGGCAGACGGCATCCGCTACTGCTTCGATGAGAACGGTCTGCGGATGAGCGGCTTTGTGGATTCCGAAGAAGGCACATGCTACCTGGGCACAGACGGCATCTGCTGCACCGGCTGGCAGACCATCGATGGCAAGACCTATTACTTTACCAGCGAAAATGCAGTCATGGCAACCGGATGGCAAGGTATTGATGGCAAGCGTTATTATTTCGGTGAGGACGGCATCCTGCAAACCGGCTGGCAGGAGATCGAGGGAAACACCTATTACCTTGGTGAGGACGGCGCTATGGCGACCGGCATCGTTGAGGTGGATGACAAGACCTATGATTTCGGCAATGACGGCGTTTCGAGAGGCGAGTATGTGCCGCCGGTATCCAATACCGGAACGGGCAAGGACGACCTGCTCAATACGGCTTCTCTCAGCCCCAGACGCACGATTACCGTTTATGACCAGCAGAAGGGCAGAGGCAAGGAGAAGGTAGACTTCACCTTCACGCTGAGCGACCGTGACATCGAGATCATCGAGCAGTTTGCTGCCGAGAATTTCCCGGAGCATGCTTCACTTGCCGAAAAGCTCTATATCACGCACCAGTGGATCCATTACAACAACGATTACGCCTATGCCGGCTGGAAGTGGAATGAGATCGTGAACTGCTCCTATGTGGATGCGATCTTCAACCACCGCAAGGGTCAGTGCGTGCAGTACAATGGTGCAATGGCATCTGTACTGGCCTATTACGGATTTGATGTTTACATGGTCAAGGGTTACACTGATTCCGGAAACCAGCATTTCTGGACACAGGTCGAGATCGACGGCCACACTTATATGGTAGAGTGCGGCAACTCCGGCAAAAACGGCGACTGGTGGCAGGAATTCTTCAATCTCATGTATTGATGCCTCTGCGGATTCTGCACTGACCGCATGCGCCTGCAACCGAAACAGCAAAAGCTGTCAGGAATTCACCCCTGACAGCTTTTCTTATTTTTTCCGTTTTAGTTTGTGTGATGGCTTTCGGGTATCCGGACGTTCTGCGTGCGGCCTTCCGGCAGGGGAGGGCTTGCGGGATGATTTCTGCTGAGGTGACTGCGGAGCAGCGGGAACCAGACAGTTCGGGCCGCTCCCGATCAGATCCCGCCGTCCGGCATGCAGCAGCGCCCTGCGGATCTTCTCGTGGTTCTCCGGCTTGAAGTACTGGAGCAAAGCACGCTGTTCAGCCTTTTCCTCCGGCGTTCGTGGAACGTAGACCTCCTCCATCGTATAGGGATTGAGACCTGTCCAGAACATGCAGGTAGAAATTGTGCCGGGCGTCGGATAGAAATCCTGTACCTGCTCCGGCCGGATGCCCTCTTTCTTCAGGAACAGCGCCAGATCAATCGCATCCTTCATCGTGCTGCCCGGATGGCTGCTCATGAGATAGGGAACGAGATACTGCTCCTTGCCCATGCCCTTGGTGATCTCGTAGAAGCGCTTCTGGAACGCTTTATACGCCTCAATGTGGGGCTTCCCCATGAGATCAAGGACGTGGTTCGAGGCATGCTCCGGTGCGACTTTGAGCTGCCCGCTGACATGATGACGCACCAGCTCACGGAAGAAGCTGTCATCCTTGTCGCACATCAGGTAGTCATACCGGATGCCCGAACGGATGAATACCCGCTTGACCTTCGGCAACGCACGGAGCTTTCGCAGCAGACCCAGGTATTCCTGGTGATCGACATACAGATTCTTACAGGGCTCCGGTGCAAGGCATTTGCGCCCCTTGCAGAGTCCCTTGGTGAGCTGCTTTTCGCAGGAGGGATGCCGGAAGTTCGCCGTCGGGCCGCCCACATCGTGGATATAGCCCTTGAAATCCGGGAAGCTTGTGAGGAGCTTTGCCTCCTTGATAACGGATTCTTCGCTGCGGGTGGTCATGCGCCGCCCCTGGTGGAGTGCAATGGAGCAGAAGTTGCAGAATCCGAAGCAGCCCCGGTTGTGGGTGATGGAAAAGCGCACCTCCTGAATGGCAGGCACGCCGCCCATCGGCTCGTACATCGGGTGATAGGTGCGGGTGAACGGGAGCTCGTATAATGCATCGAGTTCCTCACGGGTCAGAGAGATGGCGGGCGGGTTCTGGACGAGCATCCTGTTGCCATGGCGTTGGAGAACGATCTTGCCGTAAACCTCGTCCTGCTGGTCATACTGGATGCGGCACGCTTTGGCATAGGCGGTCTTGCTTTGCTGCACCTCCTCACAGGAGGGACATTGTGCGCCGCCATAGGGCGTATTCTCCGGCGCTGTCAGATAACAGGTGCCACGCACGCCGGTGATCTCCGAGACTGGTACACCGTCCCGCAAAAGCCCGGCTATTTCTGTGATGCTGTGCTCGCCCATGCCATACATGAGCAGATCGGCGCCGCTCTCAGCTAAAACCGACGGGCGAACGGCATCATCCCAGTAGTCATAATGTGCAAACCGGCGCAGCGAAGCCTCCAGCCCGCCGATCAGAATGGGAACATCCTTTCCGTAGAGCTCCCGCAGCCGCCGGCAATATACGAGCACCGCACGGTCAGGACGCTTTCCGGCACGGTTTCCGGGCGAATAGGCATCATCGCTGCGCTTTTTTTTGGCAGCGGTATAGTGGGCAACCATGCTGTCGATGTTGCCGCCTGTCACGAGAAAGGCGAGGCGTGGTTTCCCAAACCGCAGGAAATCTGCATCATGCCGCCAGTCCGGCTGCGGCAGCATTGCCACAGAGTAGCCCTGTGCCTGAAGGACACGGGAGATAATCGCCGCACCGAAGCTCGGATGGTCAACATAGGCATCTCCGATCAGATAGACAAAATCCGGCTGAGTGACGCCTGCTTCAGCAAGCTCCTCTGGGGTGACCGGTAAGAAATCTGACATCTGTCAGACGCTCCTTTCTGTACGGGTTCCTGTTAATCATCGGAAGCTGCAAGCAGTTTTCTCATACCATTGCAGGTATCCACGGCGAGCGTGATGCAG
>JAFXOO010000187.1 GCA_017528675.1 Oscillospiraceae bacterium
GCAGGGCGGTGACCGCCCTGCACCCGCAGGTTTTATTCTGCTAAGTTGTTAGCATTGACTTGGGAACGCCCCCCATTCGTGGCGGCAGCCCCGAACCCTGCCAGACCACTTTTTTGAAAGACTGAAATCCCCCTTCCATTGCGGAAGGGGGATCGGATGTTACTTCACATACTGGGAAAGTCCCGGAATATTGGCATTCTTGATGCCGCCTGCGATCAGGCCGGAGATGAATTCCGCACCGCCCTGGTCATTGTAGTGCGTCAGGTCTGTGCCGCCTGCCACGCCGGCAACATGGTAGGATACCGCCTTGTCATAGCCTACGCTGTTGTAATGGTTCACCAGCATGCCGTTGCAGTCGAAGTACGGGCAGTTGTACTTTGCTGCCAGCTTCTTGCAGGCATCCGAGTAGTTGGTGTAGCTTGCGTTGAATTTGCCGTTTGCATAGGACTTGGCGCTCAGTGTGCAGGACATCAGGATCGGGGTAGCGCCCTTCGCCTGGGTGTCCTTAATCATCGAGGTCACATAAGCCTCATAGGAACCGGAGGTCGGATTGTCCACATTGCCGCAGGTCGGGGCATAGCGGTCGGATTTGGATTTGTCCGCATCGTTGATGGCGAACTGGATCATGACGAAATCGCCCTTCTTCAGGCTGTCGGTGATGGCCTGGAATCTGCCCTCGTCATAGAACTTCTTGGAGCTTCTGCCGGCAACGGCGTGGTTGTAGACCGTCACGTCATCCGTGAAATAGTTCTGGAAATAATAGCCCCAGCCCTGGATCGGCTGACCGTTCTTCTTGGATGCGCTGTAGCTCTGACAGGTGGAATCGCCCGCAAGATAGACCACCGGCTTGTCGCCGGTCACGATCTGCTGCTGTGCATTCGGATCCCAGAGGTCACCGATCGGCTCATCCGTCAGCGTCAGCTCGATGAAGTCGAGGTTCGGGCCGCCCTTGCCGTCCACATGGGAGAGCATCTCGATTGTGTTATCGCCCTTTTTCAGCGGCAGCACAAGATTGATCTCCTTCCAGTCCGTCCATGCGCCGGTGCCGGGGAAGGATTGCAGCCAGATGCGTGACTTATCACCGCCTACGGTAACCTGCATCGGGCGGTCATCGGCCGTGCCGTTCGCAAAGCGCACCATCATCGCATAGTTGCCTGCCTTCGGTACATTCACCATGAAGGTGATGTTGCTGGTGTTGTTGTTATCGAGGTTGATGTAGCCGTCCTCTCGTGTGTAGCCGGTGTTCAGCGTTTCCACAACACCCTGGTCCCAGACCTGATCGACCGCAAAGTACCGGCCGCCGTCCGTGGAGATCACCGGTGCCGCAAACGGCGCATCCAGGCCGTGCAGATGCTTCTGGTGCAGGATGATATCTGCCGCATCCACTGCACTGTCGCCGGTCACATCCGCAGCGGTCAGCGCATCACCCGTGAGGGCAGTCTTGCCGAGGACATGGCGCTTCAGAATTGCCAGATCAAAGATATCCACAATGCCGTCCGAATTCACATCACCCATGACGATTTCGCCGTCCGGTTCCTGCGGCTGCGTGGGCTGTTCGGGCGTATCGGGCTGTGTCGCCGGCTGCTCAGGCTCTGTCGGCTGCTCCTGTGCGGGTGCAGCGACCTTGACGGCCTCCCAGACCTGGCAGTTGTTATAGGAATTGCTCCACTGCTGGATATTGGCACCGGCTTCCTTGCTGGCACCGTTGACATCCAGGAAGCATGCATCTCTGGAAGATCTTGTGGAAATATAGTAATTGCCGTTGCCGATCTTCGTGAACTGGAACAGCATCATACTGTCATTTCCTGCATAGGGAACAAGCTCGATATTGCCGCCTGCTTCGCCCGTCATCGCCTTGAGTACATAGTTCGGGTCGGCTGCGGAGCGTACATAATAATAGGTTGTGCCGTTTGCGAAGGGGGTGAGCTGCCATTTCTGGCAGGCGAGATCGTTGGAATCCCACTGCTGGACATTGGCGCCCTCCTCCATTTTGCCGTCCTTGACATCCATCACCAGACCGCTGCCCACGTTTCTGAAGGTGTAGTAAGCGGAGGTGTCCATCTCGGTGTCACCGATCTTCATAGCCGCAGCAATCAGCTCGGCATTCTTCTGTGCGCCCTTCTTGCTCTGGTGGAGGTCATCGCCGGCAGCGTAGTAATCCGTCATGGCATCATAGCCGCCGATGCTGAACCCGAAGTCCTGCCAGAGGGTGAAATCGTCAATGACCGTGCAGCCCTGTTCCTTGCCGATGGTGTCGAGGTCGCCGCCGAACCAGCGGCCGGAGTGCGGCGGATTGACGTTCAGATCGCCGTGACGTCCCTGCTGCTTGACAAGGATGACATTCATGCCCTTGTCCTTGGTGATTTTCACCATTTCGTTGACGGTGGCGATATATTCCTCTCTGGTGGTATAGTTCTTGTTGGTGTCGTTGATGCCGATGGAGATGATGTAGTAGTCACCCGGCTTGCCGTAGGTCTTGATCGGGTCAAACTGACCGGAGGTGTAGAAGCCCTTGGCGAACTGACCGGAGGACGCCTGGTTGCGCACCTCAAAGACATTCCGGTTGATATAGTCGCCAAGAAACTGCCCCCAGCCATGCTGTGCGGTGTCGGCAGTGTTGTAGTAGTTGGCAACGGTGGAGTCGCCGCAGATCCAGATGGTCGGCTTCATGGCGCCGGTGGTGTTGAGCTGCGTGATCTCGATGGCGGCGATTGAATACTCCGTGTTGGCACGGCCTGCAACGGCGGAGATATTGAGCTGGCCGTCCGTGACGGGCACCTGAATGGTCTCCACGGCATTGTTGCCGGTGAGGTTAATCATCTGGGGCATGCCCTCGATCATGATTGTCTCACGGGAGCAGTTGCCGGTCGTGACTCTGACCTGATAAAGGCCTCTGTCGAGATTGACGTTGAACGTGCCGCCGGTGAATTTCACCGCATCGGAATTGGCACCGCTGCCGCTGGAATTGGAGTTCGCCACACTGCCGGAAAAGCCGTACCCACGGCTTGCGTTGTAGCCGTCAGAGGCAGAAACGCCCGTAAAACCGCTTGCTGCGCCATTTCCGCCGAGGTCGAATTTCCAGTTATTCTGGGCGGCATGTGCCGGGAATACCATCCCAGCGAATGCTGTCGCTGAGACAGCCGCTGCCGTCAGCGTGCCCAGCAGACGCTGGATACCTGTTTTTCTGCGATTTGTCATAATAATCCTCCTGCTCTGTATGTGGATCTGATAAACTTCTGAATTTGTTCACAATTTTTCCTTATTTCTATTTTATACTAAATAAAGAGTGTATGCAATGATTTTTTGTATCCAATATATTGCGGATTGTATTATTTGACTGTACAGATTACTATCAAACGGATGCAAAATGATACCGACAACCTTGAATGGGGCGTCTTTCCGGATTACGCCCGCAGATCGTCAACGATGGCTTGTAGATGGGTGATCTGCTCAGCAGTCAGTCCGGAGACATCGAGCGAACGTCGGTCATCCAATCCGAGCAGATAGTCAGCACTGACATGGAAGATTTGACAGATCTTAATGACCATGTCGATTGGTGGCTGGATATAGCCACTTTCCCAATTGGATACACTTTGCTTACTCACATTCAATTTTTTAGCAAGCTGTACTTGATTTAAATATAATGATAGCCGAAGCTCTTTTAGTCTTTCGTAAAACATCAAAATTCCTCCGAGTCAAATATTTATGTACTATTGTAACAAAGTGCTTGACAAAATGGTAATACTATGGTACAATAATATTGGACATCGCTTATTTTTCTAACGGAGGAATGAATATGACAGGTTTTGAAATGATAATGCATATGGCTAAAATACAGGCAAAATGGAGCAAAGATGATATTTCGATTTTCTTGGCATTATTGATATATGTTAGCATTCCGATAATAAGTAGTGTGGTGTTTGGATTTGTGTCAAAATATGAATAATAATTCTTTGTCTTCTATATAAAAATGTTGAATAATTCCATCTTCTTTTAATAAATAA
>JAFXOO010000188.1 GCA_017528675.1 Oscillospiraceae bacterium
CTTCTTCTTGGGAGCGGGCGTAGATGTTCCGCCGAAATCTGCGGCAATCACAGTCACGGTCATCTCATCCTGCATATCTTCCTTGAAGGCTGCGCCGAAAATGAACTGTACATCCGGGGCTGCTGCCTCGGTAATCATCTTGGATGCAGTATCCACATCGGATGCGAGGGTATCCTCAGACATGGCAATATTGATGAGCAGGCGCTTTGCACCGGCGATGGAGGTCTCAAGCAGCGGGCTGGAGATAACAGCCTTGGCAGCCTCGGTCGCCTTGTCCTTGCCCTGGCCATGGCCGATTGCCATATGCGCATAGCCGGCGCCCTTCATCGTGGTAGATACATCGGCAAAGTCGAGGTTGATGTAGCCTTCCTCTACGATCAGATCCGCAATGCTCTTGACACCGGTCTTCAGGATGTCATCGGACAGTGCAAAGGACTCCTTCATGGTCAGCGGCTTATCCAGGCCGACGAGCAGTCTCTCGTTCGGGATGACGATCAGGGAATCGACATACTGCTTGAGCTCATTGATGCCGGCCTCAGCCTGTGCCATCTTCTGCTCACGCTCGAACGCAAAGGGCTTCGTGACAACTGCAACTGTCAGAATTCCCATCTCAGAAGCTGCCTTTGCGACAATCGGTGCTGCGCCGGTACCGGTACCGCCGCCCATACCTGCGGTAATGAACACCATATCCGCACCCTTCAGGGATGCTTCAATCTCCTCAAGATTTTCCTCAGCACTGTGCTGGCCGACTTCCGGCTTGTTGCCGGCGCCTCTGCCCTTGGTAAGCTTGGCACCGATCTGGATGCGGGTAGCTGCCTTGGAATTCTTCAATGCCTTTGCATCGGTATTGATCGCTACATATTCAATGTCACTGACATCGGAGTCCACCATGCAGTTCAGAGCGTTTCCGCCGCCGCCGCCGACACCGATTACCTTGATATTCACATCAGGCTCATACGCTTCCTCATAGATGAAGTCAGTCATTGTTTTTCCTCCTACCGCTGTATTATTCCTCATTCCATGTTACATGAAATCTATATTTCGCACATAATGAGACATTATTATTGTATCACATCCGTTTTCATTTTGCAATACCTTTTTACACATTATCGCATTTTTTCCTGTTCCGCACAACTATGCGCCGGATTTCTGCTTTTTTTTTATAAATATGCACACGAACGTTTATTCTGCTTCTCCAGCATCTTCCTGTTCTTCCGCATCTTCGGGAATTTCCGGTGCATCCGGGTTTTCCTCCGGCTCAACAGGGTCGCCGTTTTCATCGGTTACGGGCTCTGTGCTCTCCGTCGGCGTCACCTCCGGGAATCCCTGCTCTGCCCTGCGGCGGGACGCTTCATAATCAGCCTTGTTCCGGAATGCGCACTGGTTTCTGCCGACCATAATCAGGTAGCCCTCCTTCTCGGTAGGCTGTTCGGCAATGATCTGCTCTGCAAAGCTGATTTTGTAGTCAATCTCGCTCCAGTTGCCCATATCAAATTTGATACGGTTATCGAAATTCACCATAATATCGTTGAAGTCGCTCATATCTATCTCAACGATCGGCACACCGAGGCTGCCCTCATAAATCAGGTCACGGAAGGCATCGAACACCTTATCCATCCGTTCTTCCTTTGCCACGATCTGCATTCCGGGCGTATCGGTTTTCTCCTTCGGCTCATACCCCACGATTTTCACGAGTCCGGGCATCGGATCCATGGTATTTTCCAGGATACGGCCGTGTTCACTGACGATGAGCGTACCGAATTCATAGGACACATTATAGGCAGGTGTACATTTCTGCACCTCGATCTCCACAGTATTGGGGAACTGCTTGTGAATCGTCACGGACTCGACCTTGATCAGCGCATTGAGTGCACGCACCTCTGCTTCTTTTTTATCAAGCCGCACAAGATTATCCCCGACCTTGATGCCCGATGCCGCCACGATATCCTCTGCGCTGTAGCTCTCGGCAATTCCGGTCACACGGATGGTCTTGATATTGAAGAACACCGTCATCGAAAGGGTCACGATTGTTCCGACTGCCAGCAGCAGGATCGTGAAGACATACATACCCATGCCACGCTTCCGTCTGCGGGTGCGGCGGGCGTTTGTCTCGTGCTGCATATTTGATTTTTCTACATCAATCACAGTTTTCATCCTTTCTTTCTGGGGATCGTGCCTGTCAGGCCCTCTCTATCGCTGCACCGACCGAGCGCAGCACCTGTTCGGGGGCGTCATAGCCTCTGTCGATATGTGCAATTTCGGTCAGGATCGTCTCGCCCCGGGCACCGAGTGCAGCCGTCAGCAGCGCTGCGCCGCCCCGCAGATCCGTTGCATTGACCAAAGCGCCGTGCAGATGGTCTACACCCCGGACGACAGCAATTCTTCCGGCAGTCCGGATATCTGCACCCATCCGCACCAGTCCGTCCGCATGGCGGAAACGGTTTTCAAAGATCGTCTCCTCAATCACAGAGGTTCCGGCTGCCGTACACAGTACCGCCATGATGATGGCCTGCGCATCGGTCGGAAAGCCCGGATAGGGCATTGTCCGCAGGCTCCGCACAGCCCGCAGCGGCCCTGCTGCGGAAAAGCAGAGTGAATCCCTGCTGCGGCTGCAGCGGCAGCCCATCTGCTCAAGGACATCCAGAATCCCTTCAAGGCTCTGCGTATCCGTACCGGTCAGGCGCAGTGTCCCGCCCGTTGCTGCTGCACAGGAAAGCCACGTTGCCGTCACAATGCGGTCAGGCATAATCCGGTATGTACAGCCCGTAAGCTGCTTCACGCCCCGGATGCGGATGGTACTGCTGCCCTCCCCCTCGATCCTGGCGCCGCATCGTTGCAGATAGTGCACCAGGTCAGAGATTTCTGGCTCTCTTGCCGCATTGGTGAGAACCGTCTCCCCCTCGGCAAGTACTGCGGCAAGGATGATGTTTTCAGTTGCGCCCACGGACGGGAATTGCAGGTGAATCCGTGCGCCGTGCAGACCCTTCGGCACTGTACACAGCAAAGTCCCCTGCTCCTCCCGAATGGAAACACCCATCCTGCGCAATGCATCCAGATGCAGATCTATCGGTCTCGGCCCGAGCTCACAGCCGCCCGGATAGCCCAGTGTACAGGTCTGCATTCTGCCAAGCATAGCACCCAGGAAAATGATCGATGAACGCATCCCGTGCATCAGCGGTTCCGGGATAACGGCATTATGCGGTGCATCTGCACGGACACAGACTGTCTGATCCCGCATTTCGCAGCGACAGCCCGCACTCGTGAGAATGCGGCATGCAGCATAGACATCGGAAAGCCCCGGACAGTTTCCGAGCACGCTTTCACCGCTGCACAGCAGCGATGCAGCGAGAATGGGCAGGGCACTGTTTTTGGCTCCCTGCACTTGTATGTCTCCTTCCAGCCTTCTGCCGCCCTGAATGACAAATTTCTGCATGGTCCCCCACTCCTTTCATAAGCAGTGTATGAAAAAGCGGGGAATCTGGTGCGCCTTATTTCTTCATGGAAATGAGCTTCTCGATGACACTCCAGATACGGTCATCCGTATCCGGCACAGCAAGTGCAGCAGCGTTCCTTGCCATGCTCTGCAAGGCGTCACGATCCTCGTAGAGTGCCTCAATGCGTGCAATCATGTCCTCATTCGTGACATCCTTCTGCTCAATGACCTGTGCGGCGCCGGCGTTGCCGAGCACCATTGCATTGTGGTACTGGTGATTGCCTGCCACAACCGGCGAGGGAATCAGAATGGACGGCTTGCCAAGCGCTTCGAGCTCTGCAAGCGCATTTGCACCGGATCGGCAGACTACGAGATCGGCCGCCGCCATGCAGGTGTCCATATCATTGATGTATTCTGTGATGCGGACACGCTTCGAGCGCATTTCAATGCCGTACTCCTGCATCTTCTGCGGGAAGGTATCACGCCCCATACCGCCGTAGCCGTGGATATGGTTCACCGGCAGCCCCTTGGAGGTGTGCCAACGGAGCACCTCTGCCATAGTATTGTTGATGGCACCGGCTCCGAGACTGCCGCCGAAGGACAGAATTGTAAAGGCATCATCGAAGCCGAGCTCTGCTCTTGCCTGCTCACGGGTCTTGCGGAACAGCTCTGCACGCACCGGAAGCCCGGTCACGGTATAGGAGATGCCCTCCTGGAAGTACTTAAGTGCTTCCTCCACCGTCAGCATGACATGCGAAACCTCCTTGGCGAGGATCTTGTTGGTCACGCCGGGATAGGCATTCTGCTCGTGAATCGCCGTCGGAATACCGAGCTTGGCAGCCATCCGGATAACCGGGCCTGCCACATAGCCGCCCGTACCGATGGCAATATCCGGCTGGAATTCCCGGATGATCTGCCTGGAACGGCGGCCGGAATGTGCCAGATAATGCACAGCCCTGGCATTGCGCCCGATGTTTTCCAGCGTCAGCTTGCGCTGGAAGCCTTCGACCCTGATCGGTGCAAGCCGATAGCCTGCCTTCGGTACAAGGGTTGCTTCCATATGGTTGGGGGTGCCGGCAAAGAGAAACTCTGCGTCCGGCACATGCTCCCTGATAATGCCTGCAATGGCGAGAGCAGGGTTGATGTGCCCGCCCGTTCCGCCGCCTGCGAGTAATACTTTCATAGCTTCATGATCCCTTCTGTAGACTGCTCGGTTCACGCATCCTGCTGATAATACGCCTCTTGCGGCGGCTCCGGCGGCTCCAGAGAGCGCCGTACCGTCACCGGCTGACGGGAGCGGGATACGTTCAGCACAATGCCCATCTGGGCAAGCTGCATCATCAACGCCGTGCCTCCGTAGGAGAAAAACGGCAGGCTGATACCGGTGTTCGGCACCAGGTTTGCCACAACGGCAATGTTCAGGAATGCCTGCAAGCCGATCTGCATTGTGAAGCCGATGGCAATGAGCATGCCGAACCGGTCCTTGCAGTGCGATGCAATGTGGAAGCCCTGTGCAATGAGTGCACCAAACAGCAGGATGACCGTTACAGCCCCCAGCATTCCGAGCTCCTCGCACACGATGGCAAAGACAAAGTCATTCTCCGACTCCGGGAGATACAGGTACTTCTGACGGGACTCACCGAAGCCCAGTCCGAACCAGCCGCCCGAACCGATGGCAATGAGGGACTGGCGGGTCTGCCAGGTCTTATCCGGATTCACGCTGTCGAACGGATGCAGCCAGGACTCGAAACGTGCTGTAAAATAGCCAACACCCTTGTATTGAATCAGGAACAGAACCAATCCGGTCAGCAGCAGGGCACCAATAATCATGACGAGCAGAATATGCCACCACTTGGCGCCGCCGACAAACACCATCGTCACGGCAATCATCAGAATCAGCAGACTGCACGACAGGTGAGGCTGCAACATCAGCAGTGCCACGATGAGGCCGACCAGAAGGACATAGGGCAGCGTACCGGTCGAGAATTTCTGCATTTTGTCGAAATTCTGGTCGATCAGGTATGCAAACAGGATGACGACTGCAAATTTTGCAAGCTCTGACGGCTGGAATGTCAGGCCGCCGGGCAGTTTGATCCATCGGGTGATACCGGTTCCCTGATCGGTACCGATGATCGGCACGAGGATCAGAAGAATGACGCTGCCGATATAACAGGCGAACGCAACGCCTTTTTTCGCAAGGATATGATAGTCAAACATGCTGATGATACCCATGGCGATCAATCCGGCACCGGCGAAAATAATCTGGCGCAGTGCATAGTAGTAGCCATCCTTCTCCTCATTGATGGCGATGGCATAGCTTGCCGAGAACATCATGACAATGCCCAGGCCAAGCAGAATCAGCAGCACCAGCACAAAGGTCAGGTCGATGTTGCCTGTGCGGACTCTCTCCTTTTCAGGCTTATCGCCTTTGGTTCGTTTCATTCTCTGCCTCCAATCTCAGTTTATCCAGTCACAACGGCAAGAACACAGCAAAACACTGCAAAACAGGTCAGTACCGTTATGCGCTTCCACGCAGCCATGCCGGCACGTTCCATCCGTTCAAGCAATGTCAGCCGTTCGCCTTTTTTCAATATCGGCAGTGCATTGAGCACATAGACTGCCATCATCAGCGCCAGCAGCTTCCAGCGGCCCTGCGAAGCGCAGAGCAGCGGCAGCATGCTGCCGAGCAGATAGCTGCCTGTGCTGCCAAGCCGGCACTTTGCCGGATGCAGCCCCCAGACCATACAGCCCATGCACGCCCCCGCTCCTGCAAGGGTATACAGTGCAGGCATGGCCTCTTTCTCCTTCAGAAGTACAACTGTCAGCATGAGAAGCTGCACGGTGCCGAGCGTGATGCTCATACCGTCCGTCCCCTTCTCGGCGGTCTGGATGACCTGCCAGCAGACGGCCGTCAACGCAGCCGGAAGCAAAATCGCAGCTGTCATCCCCTCCTGAAACAGCAGCAGACCTGCTGTAATCAGGAATACCGCACCAAGCGGCAGAAGCGCATTCACCCGGAAGCGCATTTTTCCCCGGACTCTTGCATAATCCGCTGCAAATCCTCCTGCTGCAAGCAGACTGCCGTGCAGCAGCAGCGTGCGGAGAAATACGGTCTGTGTCCGGTACGCAGCCGATGTGCGGTCAAGGCTACCGAATTCCCGCAGCAGCGTCACACCGAGCACCAGCCCGAACAGTATCCCGAAGCACAGCAGCAGCCCGCCCATCGTGGGTTTGCGCACTTCCTGTTCAGCGGAATCCCCGGATTCCTTCTGCTTTTAAAGGTCACACAGTCC
>JAFXOO010000189.1 GCA_017528675.1 Oscillospiraceae bacterium
GCAGGGCGGTCACCGCCCTGCCGAGGGTGGTTTAGGAGGGGCGAGCAGCCCCTCCTGAGTCGGCGCAAGCCGACAAAAAGCTTAAGTTGTTGGCATTGGCTGGGGGTGGGGCGCTCCACAGTGCATCAGCACCAGAAAAAAGACTTTATCAACAAGCTGAGCTTCCCTTTTTGGATGAAAGGGAAGCTCTTTCTGTTGTTTACTTCTGGCCGGTATAGGTCACACCGTCGCCGTAGATGGTACTCCAGTCGTCCTTCATCGAAACCGGCACCCAGCCGAATTCCCTGCACATGTTCTGCATCTTTTCAGCCTTTTCAGGGTTGCCGTTCTCACGCTCCGTGTCGTCGCAGCACAGCATGAAGGCAAGGCTCTTGTAGCGGTTGCCGCTTGTGACATACTCCGCCATGCTCGCATCACCGGAGCTGTTGCCGAAGGAGAGCACCGGCTGCTGGCCGATCTCCTGCGCAATGACCGTGACCTTGTTCATCTTCAGGTTCTTGATGATAAAATCACCGCCCAGCACGAGCTTGTCATTGTCGTCATACACATACTCCAGGCCGTCCGTATCGCCCTGATCCGGGGCAACAAGTGTCTCATCCGAGCCGATGATCTGCCGCATGGGGATGTCACTCAGCGGAGAGTTGTCAACTATGCCACGGACGATGAAACGATCCGTGCCGCTGACGATATATACCGTGAAATCATTCGCCTGCAAATAATCCACAATTTGCAGCATCGGCTGATAGAAGCCCTCACCACGCTTCATGCCGGTATAGCCGGGCATGTCCTGCTGCTTGAAGTCCTGGATGTAGCTGTTGAACTCCTCCGGTGTCATGCCGGAAAATGCCGAAGCAACTGCCTTTCCGTGATCGACCTCCAGCCCCTTGAAGGACTCGCCTGTCTCATTCTGGGTTCTGATCTTTTCCGCAACCTCACGTTCAAACGCCGAAGCCATGCTCTGGTAGCTCTCATCCTCCAGCACTCTGTACTTCAGCAGCGTGTAGTCAAAATAATTGGGGTCTGTCTCACAGAACAGCGTTCCGTCGAGATCAAATACCGCAATCCGATCCTCCGGCGGAATATAATCGGCACCGTTCTCGTTGGTGATTGCCTCCATGTAGGAGATCATCTCCTGCTTGGCTTCCGCCTGTTCTGACCAGAGCGAGAGTGCCTCTGTGCCGGATACAGCCTTTTCCGGCTGAGCCTTCTGCTTCCAGCCCACACCCATTGCATACAGGATGCTTACCGGCACCAGTACGCAGAAAGCGCTGATGGCGGCGATTTTCCAGCCATTTATCTTATTTTTTTCTTCACTCATCTTCTGTGCTCCTTTCCTTTTTTCCGGACATTTCTATTGTAACACAGAAGGCAGAGAAATGCAAGCCATACCGCCGGAATTTACGGAAAATTCATGCCTTTGCAACAGGGAATGCAGTTCATATGGCATCCTTGATCCGGGCAATGGCGCTTTTTTCGAGGCGTGAGACCTGTGCCTGTGAGATGCCGATTTCCTTTGCCACCTCGGTCTGGGTTCTGCCGCAGAGAAACCGCAGATAGAGGATATGCTTTTCCCGCTCTCCGAGTGAGCGCATGGCATCCCGCATCGAAAACTGTGCAATCCAGCTCTCATCGCTCTCGTTGTCGCTGAGCTGATCCATCACATAGAGCGTGTCGCCCGCATCCGAATAGACCGGCTCATACAGTGAAATGGGGTCGCTGATGCTTTCAAGTGCAATCACGACATCGGCTCTTTTTTCTCCGATTTCGCTGGCAATTTCATCCATTGTCGGCTCCCGGAGCAGACGGTTGGTAAGGGTTTCCTTGGCCTGGATGGCCTTATAGGCAAGATCCCGCATCGAGCGGCTGACCTTGATATGGCTGTAATCCCGCAGATGCCGTCGCAGTTCACCGCTGATCATCGGCACGCAGTAGGTAGAAAAGCGCACCTCCTTGGTCAGGTCGAAGTTATTGATTGCCTTGATGAGTCCGACCACGCCGATCTGAAAGAGGTCATCCACATCCTCCCCCCGTCCGGCGAAGCGCTGGACAATGCTCAGCACCAGCCGCAGGTTCCCCTTGACCAGCTTATCCCGCACAGCCTTGCTCCCGGTTTCCTTGAATTCCCGGAGCAGGGTCATTTTTTCTGCTTCACTGAGCACTGTCAGCTCTGCTGTATTGATGCCGGCGATCACGACTTTCTGATAGCCCATGCTATAGCCTCCCAAGCGTTATTTGCAGGGAGTATGCCCCTGCCGGATGGTGCTATACAGACACCGGAGAGGAAAATTTCGCCGGGTACGCTGTTTTGACAGAAAATGCCCTGGCGGATGGAGTATAATAGAAGGCACAGCAGCGCTGCTATCTGCGGGTGCAGGGGTCAATGCTAACAACTTAGCAGAATAAAACCTGCGGGTGCAGGGCGGTCACCGCCCTGCCGAGGGTGGTTTAGGAGGGGCGAGCAGCCCCTCCTGAGTCGGCGCAAGCCGACAAAAAGCTTAAGGCATTGGCAAGGGGGTGAGGATACTATTCATATTATCTACGCCGATGTTCTGCTTTGCACGTCGCTGTTCATGGACTACATCCTGCTACAGCTTACGGCGGGGCTGACGCACACACGGCTTTCCTTCGGGAGGGCGCTGTTCGGGGCGGCTGTAGGGAGCACAGCTTCGCTGCTGATTCTGCTGCCGCCGCTGCCGCTGGTGCTCTCGCTCCTGTGCAGGCTCGGAAGCAGCGTGCTGCTGTGCATCGCTGCCTTCGGCTGCAAGGACAGAAAGCGGCTGTTCTGGCACTGCCTTTGCTTTCTGGGAATGAGCTGCATGCTGGCAGGCATTCTGCTGGCGCTCTCGCTGCTGGGCGCAAAAATCTACTACGCCAACGGGAGCTGGTATCCGGATATTTCACTGCGGCATCTGGTGCTGTTCACAGCCGGAGCCTACCTTGTGCTGAGCATCGTGCAGCGGGTACAGGACCGGAGTGCCGCCGCCGACGGGAGCTACCGGGTCACCATCCGCAGCAGGGATGCCGTGGTGATGCTGAACGGACTTGCAGACACCGGCAATGCGCTGACGGATTTCTATACCGGAAAGCCCGTCATCATCTGCAACAAAGCACAGCTCCGGCCGCTTCTGCCGGAAACACTGCCGCCGGAGCGCTTCCGGCCGCTGCCCTGCTCGACCGTTGCCGGGGAGGGCATGGTGCTCTGCTTCACACCGGACGAGGTCATTATCAGCAATGACCGCCGCCGCAAGTGTGTGGATGTGCTCATCGGCATCACGGAACAGGGTACGGACAGGGCGGTCTTTAACCCGAAGCTGCTGCGATATTAGGAGGTATTGCTATGAAAATCCTGCTGTTCATCCGAGGTCTGATCCGCAGGCTCCTGCCGCCTGCACCGGTGCATTACATCAACGGCGCCGATTCGCTCCCGCCGCCGCTGAGCCGTGAGGAGGAAGCCGGAGTGCTTGCAAGACTCGCCGCCGGTGACCCCCGTGCACGGGAAACACTCATCGTCCACAATCTGCGGCTCGTGGTGTTTATTGCCAAAAAATTCGAGACACCCGGCCACTCGCTGGAGGATTTCATCTCCATCGGCACAATCGGACTGATTAAAGCGGTCGAGACATTCCGACAGGACAAGAACATCAAGCTTGCAACCTATGCTTCCCGCTGCATTGAGAACGAAATCCTGATGTTCCTGCGCAAGGCGGCACAGTACCGGGGGGAAATCTCGATTGATGAGCCGCTGAATGTGGACTGGGACGGCAATGAGCTGCTGCTCTCGGATGTGCTCGGTACAGAGGAGGACATCGTGAGCCGTGGCATCGAGCAGGAAGCAGAGCGGGAGGCGCTGCGGGAAGCCGTGCGTGCGCTGCCGGAGCGGGAGCGGGAAATCATGGAGCTGCGGTTCGGGCTTTGCGGCGGCAGGGAACTGACGCAGAAGGAGGTTGCCGACCGCATCGGCATCTCACAGTCGTACATCTCCCGGCTTGAAAAGAAGATCATCCAAAAGCTGAGGGTGGTGCTGGAGGAAAAAGTGTGACTGATGGAAAGAGGGGCACTTTTTTGCAAAAAAGTGCTCCCTTCTTTCGCCTTGCATTGCTGTTCCTGCCGCCTGAAGGCGGCTTAACAAGCTGAGTGCCCGGAGCTTTTACTCCGGGCACTCTTTTCTATTGATACTTATGCGATTCCATCACCGCCAGACGGTCGCAGCGCTCGTTCTCCGGATGACCGGCATGTCCCTTCACCCAGATGAACGTGACCCTGTGCTGCTCCAGCAGCGGCAAAAGCTGCTCCCAGAGATCCACATTGAGCGCAGGTTTCTTGTCCGACTTGACCCAGCCTCGCTTCTGCCAGCCATAGACCCAGCCTTTGTTGATGCTGTCACAGACGTACTTGCTGTCTGTTGTCAGCGTGACCTCGCACGGCTCCTTCAGGGCTTTCAGTCCTTCAATCACCGCCGTCAGCTCCATGCGGTTGTTGGTGGTATTCGCATCGCCCCCGGAGAGCTCCTTTTCATGCGCCCCGAAGCGCAGCACCGTTCCCCAGCCACCCGGCCCCGGATTGCCGGAGCAGGCACCGTCGGTATAGATATAGACCTGCTTCATTTCGTTCTCCTTCTTGCCGTCAAGTCCCGATCAAGTGTTCGATTCGCATTTCCGTCACCTCATCACGCTGTAACCGATCGCCCCGATAACCCACACAACGCCTATCACGATGACGCCGATACCCATGATGAATCCGTAGAAGCTCAGCCCCTTGGCATTGATCGAGCGGATCTTCTTCGGATGATTCGGGTCGATGTGGATGATGGTCTCCTCGCCGATGTTGCCGAGGGGCTCCGACGACTTGATCTGTACCTTATATACCTCGTCCATCCATACATAGCGCACCCGGCAATAATAATCGTAGCCGTATTTCCGACTGATTTTGGATGCATCGAGGATCGTGGCCGTCACCATCTCGGTGCAGGTCTCCAGTTCATTCTTCCGCATCCGGCTGACAATGATCTGCGCTATGCCCCAGAAAATGCAAAAGACAGCCGGAATCAGCATTCCTATCAGATCAGAGTCAAACATTGAACCGGAATTCCACAATATCACCATCCTCCATCACATAGTCCTTGCCTTCAAGCCGCAGCAGGCCCTGCTCACGGGCGGCCGCCATGCTGCCGCACTTTTCGAGGTCGGAGAATGCCACGATCTCGGCACGGATGAAGCCCTTCTCGAAGTCGGTGTGGATCTTGCCGGCTGCCTGCGGCGCCTTGGTGCCTCTCGTAATCGTCCAGGCACGCACCTCCTGCTTGCCGGCGGTCAGGAACGAGATCAGCCCAAGCAGGCTGTAGCCGGTCTGGATGATACGGTTCAGACCCGATTCCTCAAGCCCCAGCTCCGCTAAGAACATGGCCTTGTCCTCATCGCTCATGTCGGAAATTTCAGCCTCCGTCTGTGCGCAGATCGGGAGCACGGCGGCGTGCTCCTCCTCGGCAATGGCCTTCACCGCCTGGAAATGCTCCTGCTTGTCCAGATCGCCGGTGAAATCCGCCTCACAGAGATTCGCTGCATAGATCACAGGCTTTGCAGAGAGCAGCGGCGTGTCCGTCATGAATTCCTTCTCGTCATCGGTCATCTCAAAGCTGCGGGCGGACTTGCCCTCCTCCAGATGTGCCAGCAGACGCTCAAAGAAATCCACCTGCACAGCAGCCTTCTTGTCACCCTTCATCAGCTTTCTGGCACGGTCAATGCGGCGCTGTACCATCTCCATATCCGCAAAAATCAGTTCGAGGTTGATGGTCTCAATATCACGGGCAGGGTTGATGCTCCCGTCCACATGGATGATGTCGATGTCCTCGAAGCAGCGCACCACATGCACGATGGCATCCACCTCACGGATATCCGCCAAAAACTTGTTGCCGAGTCCCTCACCCTTGGAAGCACCCTTGACAAGGCCGGCGATGTCCACGAATTCAAGCGTTGCCGGCTTGAAGCTGTCGGGGTCGTACATCCTGGCCAGATAATCGAGCCGTGCATCCGGAACGGACACCACGCCGACATTCTTCTCAATCGTGCAGAACGGATAATTTGCGGACTGCGCACCGGCATTCGTCAGTGCGTTGAACAGCGTGCTTTTCCCGACATTCGGGAGACCTACCATACCAAGTTTCATTTACAAGACTCCTTATTCTGTAATTCAGCCGGCTATGCCGGCTCAGGAGGGGCTGCGCGCCCCTCCTAAACCACCCTCGGCAGGGCGGTGACCGCCCTGCACCCGCATCATCTGATGCAGAGGGAGGTCACCGCCCATTTATGAAGGATTACGTTTTTGTGTCATTGTGCTGGTCATTGATATCCGCCATAATGGCAGAGGAACGCATGGTGAACTGACCTGTGCGGGAGCCGGCTTCGTGCGGCTTTGCAGCCAGAATATAGGCACGCAGCTCCGTGTGATCGAGCGAAACATCGCCGGAGCCCTTGGCATCACCGATACCGGTGATCTCGCCGCCCTCGGCATTGACCTCGACCTTGCAGTTCACAACATCCACCTTCACATCGCCGCCGATGGCGCCGATACAGGCTCCGAAATTCGTGCGGACAAAGAAGCGCAGACTGGCATCCGAAACGAAAATGTCGCCCGTGCCCTTGTTCAGCACGCCGATGCCGACCACCTTGTTGCCGCCGCCGTTGAAGCTGACATCAGAATTGCACTTGATGTGTGCCTCACCGGTGAGCGACCCCATGCCGACGCCGCTGATGCCGTTGACCTCGATGAACAGCTTGCAGCCCTCGCTGGTATAGACCAGAGCGCCGCCGTCCGTGCTGCCGATGCCGACCGCATTCGGGGAGCCGACGCTGACATGCACATCGCCGGACTCCAGACAGATCTCGGAATCATCCGGATTCGAGCCGCCGCCGATGCCGATGCCCCGGTCGCTGTTGCAGAGCAGCTCCACACGCCCCTTGGATTCGAGCGTAATATTGCCGTAGCTGCTGTCGCAGTCACCGCCGATGCAGTAGCCGAATTTCGAGTAGCAGTCCACCTTCAGGTCACCTGAACCGCACAGATGGAAGAAGGAACCCTCCGGCACACGGATGCCCATGTAGTTCAGCTCGTTCTTGCCCTCGGCCATGAGCTGAAGCTGTGCATAGCTGCCGACAGAGATGGTCGGCTTGTCATGGCTGATCATGTTCACATCCCGCAGCGTCAGCTCGCAGCTATGGTTGTCCATGATGGCAATATGCATCGGCACCTGCTTTTCAGGATCACCGACAATGGTGAGCTGATGGCGGAAAACGTGGATATCCGTATAATTCTGGAGTGCCAGCTCCACAAGGTTGAGCTCCGTGTCATTATGGGCGTTGTAGATCTTCTTGGTGCTGGTCGAGGCTTCGAGGTTGGTGTTGATGATGACATCCCGCACCTCCTTGGAAATCTCCTCCAGCAGATAAGGGGTCGGGCGGGCGGTAAAGAAGCCCTGGAACAGATCCACGCCCATACGGATGAGGGTTTTGAGGTCTGCTTCCTCCTCCACGCCCTCTGCAAGCACAGTGATCTGGTTATCGTGTGCATAGTCAATGATACCGGCAACAAGCTGCTGCTTCTTGGTATTCTTGCAGATGCCGTCGATGAGTTCACGGTCGATTTTCACGAAGTTCGGCATATTCTTGAGCAGCGTTGCCGTATTGGCATAGCCGCTGCCGTAGTCGTCGATGGCAAGGCCGCTGTCCACAAGACGGCAGCGATCCCGCAGTGTCGCAAGCATCTCCTCGGAGCCCTCGGACTGCTCGATGATCTCGATGACCGTCTTTTTGAGCAGATCCTCGTAGGTCAGGCGGAGCTCGCCCCAGTCGCCGTCACACAACAGCTTGGTCGGGATGCAGTTGATGAACAGCAGACGATCCGAGAAAACATTCTGGTGCTCGCTTAAATAGCGCAGGGAATTGAACAGCGTGAGCTTCTCAATATCATAGAGGCAGTTGTATTTCTCGGCAAGCTCCAGCAGGCGGGCAGGCTGGAAGTGCTCTGACCGCATCAGCGCCTCATAGCCGATGATATTGCCGTTGTGTGCATCGACAATCGGCTGGAAATGATAGCTGAGCTTGTTCTGGTTGATGATCTCGTTGAAAAGCTGCTCCTCACGGTATTCGTCCTTCTTGCGGTCAAAATCGCTGAGGGAAAAGCGGGCAATCGGGTTCTGGTTGCTGTGCTGTGTCTCAAAGAGCGCAAATTCCGCACTCGAAAGCAGCCCCCGCAGCGAATCGCTGTCCTCCGGGAACACCGCAAGCCCCGCATGCAGATCAAGGCTGTTGGCGGTATCGGTCTCGATGGCCTGCCCGAAATCATCCGAGATGATGCAGTCAGCAATGGCCTGCCGCATCTGGCGAAGCTGCACCTCGACGGTCTTTTCATCCATGCCGAAGAAGCAGACATAGAAATCTTGGAATCCCTTGACGGCAAACTGCACCTGCTCGCCGGCAAAGCGGCCGAGCACCTCGGCTACGGATGCCATGCAGTAGTTGCTGCTGCCGGAGACAGAAAAGTCAGCGACCTTATCCAGCCCGGAGATATGCACTGCGGCAACCCAGAACTGCCTTCCCTCCTGTATTTTCCGCTGCATCGTGCGGGAAAACGCCGGAAGCTGCATCATGCCGGTGACCTCGTCATACTCCTGGAGGTCGGCATTCTGCTGGGAAACACGGCGGGTGATCTCCTCTACAAAGCCGATCTCCTCATCGGCACGGCGTGCAAGATGGAGTTTGAGCCAGCGCTTTTCCGCACCGGTCCGGATGAGATAGAGGTTCTGCTCATTCTCCACCGGCTCCTGCATCAGCCGCTTGAGCATCGTCTGGTATTCCTCCCTCGGCAGACTCTTTTCTACCGAAAGAATGCGCTGGGCGTTGTCATCAAAAAACACTGTCTGTACAGAATCTTTGTATGTAAATACCCCGATCGTGTGAAACAGATCTGCAAACAGTTTCCAGTCATCGGAGAGCTGTACATGGTTCTGTCTGGTAAATCGAAAGATACCCATCCTGAATGACCCTTTCTTCTATTTTTTCAGCGGATACTGCACCGGGAGCCTCTGGGTGACCTGCGTCCGTTTCGCTCCGTCAGAATTTCACCTCCCCGTTGCAGCTCGTTGTGTCAATAAAGTTTCTCATCTTATATTATACCGGAAAAAGGGGGGCGTTGTCAATGCCTTTTGGATTGAAAATTCAAAAAAATGAGAAGATAATATAAATTGATTTGTTTTATAAACAAAATACAGCCTGTAAAAGCCCCGGAAGCCCAGCGGCTTCCGGGGCAGCGTTCTGGCAGCACGGTGATGCCCTTATTTGGATTTCCGCAGCTTTTCAATTCCGGCGGAGATATTCGCAGCGGCTTTGACGGCAAATGCCTTGAAGCGGCGAATCTCCGGGATGCGTTCGGCGGCCTCCTCGGCGGCTTCCTCCTTGCGCTTCTCCTCCTCCGGGCGGAGTCCGAATTCCTTCTCAAGGTGCTTCTTGCGGAGGTTGCGGTCAGTCCAGTCGCTGGCAATCTCATAGACAAACGCCACGACCGGCGGGCCGAGCACAAAGCCCGGTACCCCAAGAATCGCACTGCCGAGCAGACATCCGAAAATCGACCAGAACGGCCGCAGACCGATGCGGGCGCCGACAATATGCGGGTCAAGGAAGCTGCTGTCGAACTGTTGCAGCGCCACCACGATGATGACATACGGAATAACGGCTGACGGATTTTCAAACAGCACCAGCAGCCCGGTGATGACACCGCCCACAATCGGGCCGAAGAACGGCACCACGTTCGTGACACCGACAATCACAGCAAGCAGCACCGGGTACGGATAGTCAAACCACGGCAGAAGATTTGCAAAGCTCACCAGTATGAAATGAATCACGCCGATGATGAACGAATCAAAGATTTTGCCGTGAATGGCAGCGCTCAGCTTCTTGTTGCCCCGGTGGATCATCTGACTCGTTGTTTCAGCAGATCTGGTCGGCAGGATGGTGAACACCAACTGCTTGACCTGCCGCAGCAGCTTGTCCTTATCAATCGCCGCATAGGTCGAGATAATCAGACCGATGACGAGGTTATACACCACGCTGAAGGCACCCTTGACGCCGGTGAAGAAGTAGCCGCCGATGGTCTGTGCCTGCTTCGGCAGCTCCGAAACCAACCAGTTTTCGGCAGATTCGAGTGCGCCGAGGATGGCGCTGTTGGCATATTTGCCGAGTGAGCTCTCATTGTCAAAAAAGGTGCGGGTACGAAGCTGCACCATCAGACGATCCACCTGCGACGGCAGCTCCTTGACGATGCCGCTGATGCTGTTCGAGATTTCCGGAATGACCAGCAGCAGCAGCACGGTAATCCCGGCAACCGCCGTCAGCAATGTCAGCAGCGCCGAAATCACCCGGATGCGTTTCGGCCCCTTTTCTGACAGGGGCTTTTTCCGGGTGACGATCTCTGTCAGATTCCGCTCATAGAACCGGACAATCGGCCCGAGCAGATAGGCAAAGACGATTCCCCACAGCACAGGGCTGATGCCCTTGAACAGCGTCCCCACATAGGTGGAGATCTCTCCGAGGGACTGGATCAGGTAATAGAAGATGATGGCAGCAGCAATCGTCAGCAGTGTCCAGAGCGATTTCTGCGCATTTTCCTGCCAGGTGGCACGCCTGCCGGTTTCGGGCTTCACCTCAATAATGGCCGGTTCCTCCTGGACATTGGATTGTTTTCCTTCCAATTCTATCTCCTTTCGTTATCTCTTTTTCGCTGCCGCAACGGCATTCTCATACAGCGTTTCCTGGGCATTGACAGCATTCTTGCCGGTCACGGGAACGCAGTGCACAAAGCTGCCGTCCGGCTGGCCGATGCGTGCCTTGGTGTTGTCAGCCAGGCAGAGCTGTACCAGTGAAACCGCCTGCTCCCGCAGTGTCTCGTCATACAGCGGCGCAGCGACCTCCACACGGTGTACCGTGTTCCGGGTCATGAAGTCTGCCGAGCTGATGTACACACGCCGCCGCTCCTTCGTGCCAAAGACATAGATGCGGCTGTGCTCTAAATAGCGTCCGACGATGCTGACAATGCGGACATTGTCAGTGTAGCCCGGCACACCCGGTTTCAGGCAGCAGATACCCCGCACGGCCATTTCGACTTTGACACCGGCCTGTGATGCCTCCACAATCTTGTCCATAAGTCCCTTGTCGCTGATGGAATTGACCTTGGCGGCAAAATACGCCTCCTCGCCGTTTCTGGCGTGGATGATCTCCTCCTCAAGCATGGCAAGCAGCTTGCTGCGCAGGCAGAGCGGCGCCACCATCAGCGCATTGGTATGCTCCACAAGGCTGTCTGTCGAAAGCGCATCAAACACATGCCGTGCATCCTCCGCAATCGCGGGGTTGGACGTCATCAGGCAGAGGTCGGTATAGATGCGGGCAGTCTTTTCGTTATAATTACCGGTGCCGACCTGCACGAAATTCTGCACGCCGCCCTCTGTCCGGCGGGAAATCAGCAGGAGCTTGGAATGCACCTTCATATTATGCGGCCCGTAGATCACCGTGCATCCGGCATCTGTCAGGCGCTTTGCCCAGCGGATGTTGTTCTCCTCGTCAAAGCGGGCACGCAGCTCCACAAGCACGAGTACGTCCTTGCCGTTGTCCGCCGCCTGGCAGAGTGCTTCCACGACACGGGAATTGGTCGCCACCCGGTAGAGCGTGATCTTGATGGACGCCACATCCGGGTCAAGCGCCGCCTCATCGAGCAGCCGCAGGAAGGGCGAAATGGATTCGTAAGGATAGGACAGCAGGATGTCCCGCTCGGCAATCTGCGCCATCATGGACTTGCGTGCAGAAATATCCCGGCGGTTCTGGGGCTTGTGGGGCGGGAACCGCAGCTCGGCGGAATCATTGAAATCCCCGATCTTGTAGACAAAGCTCAGATCGAGCGGTGCCTCCTCAAAAAAGAGCTGGCGCTTCTTCAGGCTGAGCTTCCCGAGCAGAAACTCCATCGCTTCCGGGGAAAGGGAGCTGTTCATCTGCAAGCGCACGGCTTCCCGCTTGCTGCGCTTGTGGATGAGATCCTCCATCACGTCGCAGAAATCCGTCTCGCCGTCCGGCGCATGGCCGCCGTAGGTGATGAGTCCGCTGCGGGTGATGCGCATAACAGCGGCTTCAAGGACTTTATGCCCCTTGAACGCCTGCGGCGCAAAGTGCAGCACGAGATCTTCGAGCAGCGTGAATCTGCCGCTGCGGCCGAGCCGGATGACCCGGAGCGCACTGGTGCTGATCGGGATGATGCCGAGCTTCACACCGGTTTTGGCAGCAAGCTGTACCACAATGTACAGTGCCTTATTGCGCAGGAAGGGGAAGGGCTGTCCCTTGTCGATGACGATGGGGGAGAGCAAAGGCTTGACCTCCCGCTTGAAATACTGTTCGAGATAAACCTGCTCATCGGGTGATGCATCGGAATAGGTCACATGCTCAATGCCATAGGCACGAAGCTGCTCCATCGTATGGAAATAGGCTCTGTCCTTGCGGGGCAGGAGCGCAGCGATCTCCCCGATCATGGCCTTGAACTGCTCCTTGGGCTTCATGCCGGAGCGGGAGTCCTTTTTCTTGGGTTCATGCTCCATGCGGTCGAGCATCGCACCGAACCGCACCTGCACGAATTCGTCTAAATGACTCTGGTAAATGGCCGAAAAGCTGAGCTGTTCGAGCAGCGGGACATTCGGGTCCTCTGCCTCCTCAAGCACACGGATATTGAAATTGATCCAGGAAAGCTCACGGTTCATATAATAGGGCTGTATCATGGTAACGCCTCCGTTCGTATGGGTATTCGTAATATTATTATAGCACAAAATTTCAGGAAATGGAATAGGTTTCGGGTATTTTTTTAAAAAAGGGCAAAAAAGCCAGCCCTGCCGGATGCAGCAGGGCTGGCTGTTGGTTCATCTGTTCACATATTCCTCGAATGTCCCGGTAAAGGTTCCGGCGCCGTATTCTGCGGCGTAGAGCAGGATGACAGTGGCATCGGAGGCGTTGACGATGCCGTCTCCGTTGAAGTCGCCGTAGACTGTTTTGGACTTTGGCTCGGTGGGATCCTGTGTTCCCGTTTCCATGATTGTATCTGTATTGGGTTCTGTGAAACCGGCGATCGTTTCGGGGATCGTAGGAATGATTGTTTCCGGAACAGTGAACGATTCATTGGGATCGGTCTCCTGCGGGGAGAGATCGTTGTCGCCAAACTGGATGTTGGTGACCTCATCCAGCGCTGCCGCCGCCCGGATCTGCTCCGGCGTAAATGCACCGGCGATCACAGGCTGGTATTTCGCATACAGGTAGCTGCCCTCCGCAAGGCCGAGCTGCTCCGCAATCTTGACTCTTTTGGCTGCATAGCGCTCCGCTGTTTCTGCGTTCAGATGTTCAAGATAGTATTGGGTGATCTGTTCCTGAGAATACCGGGATGTATCCAGGGTGTCTGCATATTCCTGTGCTTTTTGCTGCCATTTATCATACAGATCTGATTTGTCGATATTGGTGTACCAGATGGATACGACCAGTGTCTCCGGGTTCTTTTCCAGTGCTTCAGCAATGACTTCCGGAAGTTTTTCCTCCGGATCACCGCCCTGTACAACAACGGCTGTGCTCATGGAAAGTGTTAAGAGAACAGCAATGCAGGCAGATAAAATTCTCTTCATAGTGATTCCTCCTTATAATGAGAGATGTTATCATTGTTACCTATTGACGTATTCCCTGATTCAGCCAAGTTCGTGGCTCGAATACCACAAAAATCTTGTAATCACAAGGTTGATCATCATTATAGTGATGCTCCGAAATTTCGCCTGCTGGGTGAAAAGAGATACAGCTGATAGTCACGGTATAAATTACGAAACATCAGCTCTCTTCGTCATCAACAGATTTGAGTTCTGCGGAATCAAGGTATTCTTCAAAAGTCCCAGTGAACTTCCCGGCGCCGTATTCTGCGGCGTAGAGCAGGATAACAGTGGCATCGGAGGCGTTGACTTCGCCGTCATGGTTGAAGTCGCCGTAGAGCGGCTTCGCCTCCTCATAGAGCTTCAGCTCAATCCGGGTAACACCGGGCGTACCGGGATAGATCAGATAAGTGTCACCGTCCGCAGACCGTACTGCGATCACAGATTCACCGTCTACGTTTATGATCTTTGCATCCTCGGTCGGGGAATCAAAAATGGATCCGATCTTCTCAAAGGAATCCGTCCCGTCACTGTCAATCCTATACATTGCATTATAGGCACCTCCCGATTCTACCATGAGGTTGCTTCCGTGATATTCCAGTATATCACCGTACACAACAGAACGGCATACGTTGCCAATTACTTCGTCACTTTCTTCATAAAGGAGGCATGTATCAAACATAATTCCTGGTTCACCCTCATAAAAGGAATGCGTACTGTTCTCACCGATCTCAAGAAGTGTTACGACAATGTTCCTGTCCTCAATATCCTCATTGATCTTTTTTAGTACAACGTACCTGCTCACTGGCTGCTCCTCCTGCGCAGATACCGGCATACCACAGGGCAGCATGCTGATGCACAGTACAAGGGACAAAAACATCGTTTTAAAACATTTCATAAAATCATCCCCCATCAGAATAAGATCATCGAATTATGTTTAATAGCCTACAATCGATTATCTGTTGACGTATTCTTCAAAAGTACCGGTGAAGGTTCCGGCGCCGTATTCTGCGGCGTAGAGCAGGATGACAGTGGCATCGGAGGCGTTGACCACGCCGTCGTGGTTGAAGTCGCCGTAAATAGCCTTTGGTTCTGTGGCGGGCTCCGTTGGATCGGTACTTGGCTCGGTCAAAGTCTCTGTGGAATCAGTCGCATTGTCTGACTGTACATGCAGAGTGATCGACCCCACCTCGAGTTTGATGGCAGCACGAGGTTCGCCATACTGATTTTCGAATGCGATAGTACCAGGCTTTTCTAATGGAGGTGTAATGTCAAGCGGCACCGTTCCTGTTCCTTCATCACCTGCAGTGATCGTTAGCTCAAATTGACTCATTACCCCATTGCTCCAAACGTATCTCGTATCAATTGAAGAATAAACGCAAGGCGATACACCTTCTATTTTCCACTCATAGGGATAGGATATAAAATTACCACAGCCATTGATGCCTTCTACGTACACTTCGTAGGTGACTGTTTCGCCGGGTTTCAGCGTTACTTCTCCAAGATCATCATTGCTCAGGACTTTACCAACCGAAATGGTACAATAGGATTCCTGAGGCGCCCGAGTAGGCACCGTTTCGTCTGGAGGATCCGTCATATAGGGATCCGTGGGATCTGTACTGAATATCTCCGTTTCAGCAGACGGGTCAGATGCCGCACTGCCTGTGATCATTCCGGTTGCAAGAACGATACACGACAGAATGCAGCCGATTACATTTTTGATGTGTTTCATAGTAGGTACCTCCTGTGTATTAGTTGTTTCCTTAAAGCGTTTCATAAAATCATCCCCCATCAGAATAAGATCATCGAATTATGTTTCATAGCCTACAATTGATTATCTGTTCACATATTCCTCGAATGTCCCGGTGAAGGTTCCGGCGCCGTATTCTGCGGCGTAGATCAGGATGACAGTGGCATCGGAGGCGTTGACGATGCCGTCTCCGTTGAAGTCGCCATAGAGCTGCTGCGGTGCCTCGCCGGTAATTTCCGGCGGAACAGGGAGCAACTGGTAATTTTCCCCGATCGCATTATAATTCCCTACCGCATAGACGGTCTGAGACAGCTTCAGTTCGTTGCGGATCACTTTCTTGAACTCGTCACCCAGCAGCGTGCTGCCGTTTCCGTAGTTGGTGAGGACGGTATCGGCGCCGCATACATACTGTTCCGGCTCGGTTTCGTGTATCGTGAAATTCGTCAGCGAAATCAGATCACCGACCTGTACCGTGTCCCCTCCGGGCACAGCATCCCAGTACAAAAGGCGAACCCGGTCAGCATAGTGGGATTTCAGTGCAACAGCCGTGTATTTCCTGTCATCCGGATTGTCTTTGTTCTGATAGATGCCGGTCACCATCAGCCCTGCATCAATTCCCGGAACGGAGATTGTATCACGAAAGGAACCTGTGGATTCATAACTGAATGTCCCGGTCGAAATGCTGATCGTTTCAGTTTCCGCTGCAAATGCAGTCATAGGGGCTGCGGCAAGCGCTGCACAAAGAAGCAGGCTGCATACTCTTGTCTTCATTTTCATAAAATCACACTCCTGTTCGATCATTGTGAAATGGAATCAATACGGATTAACCGGGTTCTGTAAACCCGGACGATACCGGAAACGATGCAGCATCACCATTTCTGAGCGTTCTCTTACTTATAGTATAACCGATCACCGGCAGTTCGTCAAGCTAAATTTCAACGTCAATTTTTGTGCATAATCACAAGAAAAAACGCTTGACAAATCCACCTGTCTGTGCTATACTATAAGCATATAAATCCGATAGGTGTTAAGTGCAAAGTAGGCGATAGCACCTGTCTGAACTGAAAGGAGTCTTTATCATGGGAAAGGTAGTTGCGAGTTTTACAGATCTGATCGGCGGTACACCGCTGCTGGAGCTGAAGCATTTAGAGGAACAGAACGGTTTGCAGGCAACGCTGCTGGGCAAGCTGGAGTATTTTAACCCGGCAGGTTCCGTCAAGGACAGAATCGCCAAGGCAATGATCGAGGATGCCGAGGCAAAGGGTCTGCTGAAGGAAGGCAGCGTCATCATCGAGCCGACCTCCGGCAACACCGGCATTGGTCTGTCGGCTGTGGCAGCCGCAAGAGGCTATCGCCTGATTATCACCATGCCTGAGACAATGAGCATTGAGCGCCGCAATCTGATGAAGGCATACGGCACCGAGCTGGTGCTGACCGAGGGTGCCAAGGGCATGAAGGGTGCCATTGCCAAGGCAGAGGAGCTGGCGAAGGAGATTCCGAACAGCTTCATTCCGTCGCAGTTCACGAATCCGGCGAATCCGGCGGTACACGAGGCAACCACCGGTGTGGAGATCTGGGACGATACGGACGGCAAGGTTGATATTTTCGTAGCCGGTGTCGGCACAGGCGGCACGCTCTCCGGTGTAGGTGCGTATCTCAAGCGCCAGAATCCGGATGTCAAGGTTGTTGCAGTCGAGCCCAAGAGCTCCCCGGTGCTTTCCGAGGGTGTTGCAGGCCCGCACAAGATTCAGGGCATCGGCGCAGGTTTCGTGCCGGAGACACTGAACACGGACATTTATGACGAGGTTATCACGGTAGAGAACGAGGATGCCTTTGCGACCGGCAGAGCCATCGCCCGCAGCGAGGGCGTGCTGGTGGGCATTTCCTCCGGTGCGGCAGTTTTTGCGGCAATCCAGCTCGCAAAGCGCCCCGAAAACAAGGGCAAGACCATTGTTGCCCTGCTCCCGGATACCGGCGAGCGCTACCTCTCCACCCCCATGTTTGAATAAGCGGGCGGCGGGGAGCCCCCGCTGGCAGACGCATGCCGGTGGTTACCGTTTAGGACAGACCGGAACATGCGTTGATAAGCAACATTACCGCTTGCCCCCAATGCCTTCGGCAAAGGGGGCAATGCTATTCGGGGTGGAGAAACTAAACAGCCCTCACCTATTCCAGGAGAGGGCTGTTTTCAGCTTTTGTATCTCATAAAATCGGTTTTCCCCGCTGGCAGACGCATGCCGGGGTTTACCGTTTAGGACAGACCGGAACATGCGTTGGTAAGCAACATCACCGCTTGCCCCCAATGCCTTCGGCAAAGGGGGCAATGCTATTCGGGGTCTAAACAGCCCTCACCTATTCCAGGAGAGGGCTGTTTTCAGCTTTTGTATCTCATAAAATCGGTTTTCCCC
>JAFXOO010000190.1 GCA_017528675.1 Oscillospiraceae bacterium
GCAGGGCGGTCACCGCCCTGCCGAGGGTGGTTTAGGAGGGGCGAGCAGCCCCTCCTGAGTCGGCGCAAGCCGACAAAAAAGCCTAAGTTGTTAGCGTTGGTTGGGGGTGGGGCGCTCACCGGTGCGCCAGCACCAAAAAAAGGACTTTATCGACAAGCTAAGCGCCTGACATGCCGTCAGGCGCTTTTGTTACTGCTTCGGTTGTCCGAGCTTCTCATAATTCCAGTCGGGATAGAGCATCTGGGATTCGTCACCGCCGCCGGCATAGATACGGTAGCTCTTGCGGAATGGCAGAATCCCGACAAAAATCGCATCGCCCGTAGACAGAACCGGGTCGAAATCCTCCCCAAGGTCGGTTTCCATCTGCGTCCAGAATGCATCGGTATTCTGGTGCATCAGACGCATGTCACAGATGTACCACTGCCCCTGATCTCCGAATGCCGCACGGGCAGAAGATTTCGCAAGTATCTCCATTTCCTTGCGGGCAGCTTCAATCTTGGCGTAGTCCTCCGCTGTCTTATCCTGCGGGGCAGTACAGCCTGCAAGCAGAAACAGCCCGCAGAACAGTGCCAGCAAAACCGCTGCCGCCTTTTGTAAATTCACTTTCATGGTCAGCCTCCTATCCCTGTTCCGTAAGCGCCGGGAACCACAGCCCGATCTCCGTACCGCTGCCAGGCGTACTGTCCAGCGTAATCTCTCCGCCGTGCTGAAGCATGCCATGCTTGACGATGGACAGCCCCAGACCGGTGCCGCCAACCTCCTTGGAATGGCTCTTGTCCACCCGGTAAAACCGCTCAAAGATGCGGCTCTGGTCAGCATGCGGAATGCCGATGCCGTTGTCCTTGATCCTGATAAACGGCCTGCCTCCGTCCATTCCGGTCGTAATGCGGACAAAGCCGCCCGGCCTGCCATACTTTATCGCATTGTCGCAGACATTGTAAATAACTTCCTCTATGATGACCGGAACGCCATATATCTGCGCAGGCTCTCCGTCCAGCTCCAGCGTGATTTCCTGCTGCTCCGCCTGGAGCTGCAAGCGCCGGATAACCACTTCCGCAGTCTCCTGCAAGGAAAATACCTTCAGGTCATTCCGGGGACTTTCATCAATATCCTCAAGCCTTGACAGCTTCAGGATGTCATTGACCAGCGACATCAGCCGGCCGGCCTCCTTGTGAATGGTATCTGCAAAATGCGGAATATCCTTCTCCTGCACCATCCCGTCCCGGATAATCTCTGCAAAGCCGGAGATTGAGGTCAGCGGCGTTTTCAGTTCGTGAGAGACATTCGCCGTAAATTCACGGCGTATGGCATCCTGCTTGGCATGCTCTGCCTTAAGCTCCTCCATCTGGCGGTGAATCTGCTGGTTCTGGCTGACAAGCCGCCGTATAAACGGCTTCATTTCGTCATAGATATCCCGGTCATCCGGGTTTTCCACATCCATCCGGTTGATTGGCTCCATGATGCGGTTTGAAAAGCGGGATGCCAGAAAGACCGACAGCAGCACCGCCACCATGACAATCACCAGCATCGGGTTGAGCATGCTCACCACCAGCATCCACACGGTGTCCTGTGTAATCGAGACACGCACGAAATTGCCGTCCCGCAGCCGCACAGCATAGTTCTCCGTTTCTTGCAGAAGTGACTTGGAATAGCGCTCGCTTTCACCGGCACCCGTTTCCGCTGCCTCCTGAATCTCCTCACGGTCGGCATGGTTCTCCAGCATATCCGCAGGAAATTCGCTGTCAAACAGCACCCTTCCGTCCGGCGCAATCACCGTTGTGCGCATGGCTGAATCCGCCTCAGCGAAGTCGATTGCCTGCATTCCCTGCGCATCAATCAGAGCAGAAATATTCTGCGCTTTTTCCTTGACCTCATCCCGGTTACGCTGCCTGAGATAGCTCCCGGACACAAACAGTGCCATGCACATGGTCAGCAGGAACACCAGCATGCAGGCTGTAAACAGCCGTTTCGTCAACTCACGTTTCATCCGGTGCCTCCTCTAATTTATACCCGACACCCCGTATGGTGCGGATATACCTGCCGGCAGAGCCGAGCTTCTGGCGGAGCGTCCGGATGTGAACATCCACCGTCCTGCTTTCACCGTCAAAGGAATACCCCCAGATCTTGTCCAGAAACTGCTCCCGTGTCAGCACCAGATCACGGTTGCGCAGCAGCAGCAGCAGCATTTCAAATTCCTTATACGTCAGATTGATCCGTTCTCCGTTCACCTCAGCGATATGCTTGTCCGGCAGTACTGTCAGGCTGCCGATGCGGTAGCTGTCCGGCGGCGCTTCTTTTTTTGTGCGCCGCAGCAGGGCTCTGACACGGGCAATCAGCTCCATCATGCCAAAGGGCTTGGGGAGATAATCATCCGCCCCCGCATCAAGCCCGACGACCTTGTCATACTCACTGCTGCGGGCAGTCAGCATCATCACGGGAACGGAGACTGTACGCCGGTCTGCACGGATCTTTTGCAGAATCGACAGCCCGTCCTCCTCCGGGAGCATAATGTCAAGCAGAATCAGCTCCGGACATTCCGCCTTCATCGCCTTCCAGAATTCCGAAGGCATCGCAAACCCCCTTGCCTCCATGCCGGAGCTTTCCAGCGTATAGACTACCAGTTCACGGATGCTCGGATCATCCTCTACGAAATAGATCATCGGCTCCCTCCCTGTGCAGCCGCCCTTGCGTCTGCCAGCATTTTTCTCACACCATACAGGAATATCCCGGCAACGGCCGCTCCGACGAGCGTTGCCGCCGGAAAAATCAGCGTCAGCATATAGCCCTGGTTGACTATTTTCCGGGTGCCGGGGTCATAGATATGCATCGGGTCGCCGGGATCAATCATCAGCTCCACTTCCGTGCCGGGCTGATAGCGGATCATGTTGGAGTTGTAAACGCTCCTGACCTCATAGCTTTCACCATTGTACTTGTATTTGTAAACAGGCGTGTATTCCGTGAAATCGCCGTCCTCATCGTGCACCTCACGGGTCTCATTCCGGACGACAACAGCATAGATTGTTTCCGTGCAGCCCTCAGGACGAATCTGCTCCATCTCCTCCTCAAGGACAGATCTTGTCAGCAAAAAGGGAATGAAGGACAGTCCCAGTGCAATGAGCATGATGAGAACAAATACAACCGTCACAGTCCTGCCGGTCTTTTTCACTTTCAGGGAAGCCTCCTGACCGGAGGCTGCATTCTGATAGTAGTCCATAATTCCCCTCCCCCGCATGCTTCAGTCAATATCAAAAAGCCGCCTGCCGTTTTCTGCGGCAATGCGGATCAGACTTTGTGCATCTGTATGGCGGATTTCAGCGGCACGCTCTGCCACTGCCGCAATCATCCGGCTGTCGCAGCGCTTTCCACGGTACGGAACCGGCGCCAGATAGGGGCAGTCCGTCTCAAACACGAGCCTGTCCTCCGGGATGATCTCAACCGCCTGCACAACCTTCCGGGCATTTTTGTACGTCAGAACGCCGCCGATGCCGATGTACAGACCGAGCGATACCAGTTCCCGTGCCGTCTCCGCCGAGCCGGAAAAGCAGTGGACAACGCCCCTTGGCCGCATGCTGCGCAGCAGCTCCAGCGCATCACCCATCGCATCCCGGATGTGCAGAATCACCGGCAGATCCAGCTCCTTTGCCAGGCGGAGCTGGATTCCGAGAATCGTGTGTTCGAGGTCACGGTCGTAGCCTTCATAATGGTAGTCCAGTCCGATCTCACCGATTGCACAGACCTTCTCATGTGCCGCCATCGAGCAAAGCTGTTCGCACCAGTCCGGCGGCAGCGCATCCACCTGCTCCGGATGGATGCCGACAGCGCACCAGACATGCGGATACCGTTCCGCCAGGGCAATGCAGGCACGGGAATCCTCCGTACTGCATCCGGCAAGCATCACGCAGTCCACCCCCTCGGACGGGAGCGAGCGCAGCAGCGTCTCCCGGTCTGCATCAAATGCGCTGTCCGCATAATGCGCATGTGTATCAAAAATACCGGTATACATCCCCTATTCCTCTGAAGCTGCACCTTCTGCGGCGGAGTCCTCCTCAGCGGGAGCACCGTCCCCTGCGCCCTCCGTAGCTGTATCCTGCGCAGCAGGGCGCTTCTGGGCATCAAAGATATCCGAAACAGAGCGCTTGAAATTGTCGCTGATCATGAACACATCCTGGTTCTCGCCCATCTGGCCGGTCACGATGCGGAACGAGGCAATGGTATTGCCGTAGTTATACATATACTTGAGCGCATTCTTCTCGTTGCTGTAGTCCACGGAGGTCACATCCGTGTCCATCATATTCACCAGTGTGCGGAAGCTCGAATCCATCGAAGCCACGATACGCTCGCTGTCCGTGAGGTTAATCATCTCTGCGAGCACATCTGCCGTGATGTTGGTACGGTCTATTTCGCCGTTCTCGAACAGCGAATAGGTGATGAGCTTTTCGATCTGCGGCGGGCCGAGGTACTGCGGCTCCTTGGATTCTACAAAACCGACGGTGCCGGTGGGAACGGCATAATAAACGCCGCCGTAAATATTGCAGATCTTCTGGAATGCGGCGGAATCGAGAATCAGATACCGGTCTGCCGCAATGCCGGTCTGGTCTTCAATCGCAGCCTTTGCCGCCTGGATGCCACTGTTGCGGTAGAAATTGGCAAGGGTGTCGTTGCGTCCGTCCACGACAGCAAGCATATTTTCCGGGAAGGCAAGGAATACCATCTTCTTCTCGGCGGGCAGCACACGGACAACCACAAAGGTGAGCTGCACTGCGTTTTTCAGCGACTCATTGTCCCGCTCATCCAGCACGAACAGCAGCGACATATTATCCTCTGCCGTAGGCTTGGTGATGCTGGTCGTCATCTCCTTGATTTCCGGGCCGTTGTCAGCGTTGATTTTTTTGAACACAAACATTGCCACGCCGCCGATACA
>JAFXOO010000191.1 GCA_017528675.1 Oscillospiraceae bacterium
CGATGAGTATGCTCAGGAGTTCCCGAGTGCACTTGTAGAGTACATCTATAAGACACATGGCGATAAGTTCGCAAGAGTGCAGTACGAGGGATACGAAGTGAAGACCGTTGAGGATCTTGCAGAGTATGTATTCGGCCCCGATGCTGAAGTTGAGGTCGAGGGTGTTGCAAATGCAGTCGGTTTTGAACTGAAGCTCGCTATCAATAACGAGAAGCAGATGCCGAAGGTTGAGATGCCGACTGAGGAACCGACAACCGAAGCAGCGGCGCAGTAAAGGAGGTCGATGACAATGAATAATATGAACACCAGAGATAAGATGATCATTATCATCATCACAATTATCGCAATTTTAGTTGCAGGATTCTTCGCACTGATCCGCCCGAAGTATAAAGCTCTTGTTGCCGATACTGCGACCTTCAACGAAACTCAGACAGAGTGGGATGGCATTGAGACAAAGCTCAACGCAATTCCAGGCCTGAAGGACAATATCACCAAGATCTATCAGGAGTCCAACGGCATTGCAAAGATCTTCGTAAACGAGGCCTTTGCAGATGCAAACAGTACCTATGACGACAGAAAGGTCAACGTAGCAGTTGACGAGCACCTCCAGCCGGCAATTGATGACAGCAAGCTGAAGGTTGACAAGATGGAAATCAAGAACACCGAGGCACGGGAAGTACAGTATTATTACTATACACCGAACGTAGTCACCTATTCGCTGCTCGAATCCGCTGACATCAACGGCAACTATGCAGAGGAAATCTCTGAGAAGATTCTGGCTCAGACCGTTCTGACAGAGAAGGAGCTTGCTGAGGTTCAGGTCTGCAACGTTGAACTGGAACTGGTTGGCGAAAAGGATAACCTGCTTGACTTCCTCGACAAGGTCAAGGACGACAAGAATGCTGTTATCGTTGAGGAGTTCAATATTGATGACTACACCTTCCAGGGTGGCCTGGATGAAGAAGAAGAAGAGAGACCGCAGCCGACTCAGCCCCCGACACCTGTTGAGCCGCAGCTCGATGATGAGGGCAATCCGATTGAGACACCTCAGGAAGAGCCTGTAGAGCAGCAGGAGGTTGAGGAGACACCTGCACCGCAGCAGGGCGAGCCGCTTGAGGTTGGTTTCTCTGAGATGAAAGTCACAGTATCGTTCTACAATGCAAAGCCGATCGATCAGCCTGATCTCGGTGATTAAGACACACGCCTGAAGCGTTTGCTTCAAAGGAAAGGTGGTTAGAATGACTAAGGAGAAAGCGAGAAGACCGCACCAAAGGGTTAAAGGTACGGTACTGTTCACAGTTGTGTGCATCATGATGGTACTCATCGTCTTCCTGATGGGTACCCTGGCACTCGCTTCAACTGCGAACAAGCGTGCTAACTACAAGTACATGCGGGCACAGAATGAAACAATCGCAAGAACCGTCATTGATGCCGTAGTGACAGATATTCAGCACGATACAACTACAAATGGTATCAATAACGCTCTTGCAAACAATCCGACGTTTGACATGCAGGTCGAGCTGGATGGCCGGAGCTACCCGGTTTCTGTATCCAGAGGCGGCAAGCAGAGCTGGTATGATCCGAATATAGGCTGGATTGAGGGCGATGTCATCAACCTCACCGCAACCGTTGCCAGTGTGGGCGGCAATGAGCCGGTCAACTACAACGCAAGCCTCGTTATGGCAATTCAGAACAATCCCGGTAACAACAACGTGAACCCGAATCCGGCCGGCGGTGCATTCGTATCGCTGGGTAACATCAGCCCGAAGATCGGTACCACCGGTCTGACGACTGGCGGCACTGAGGTTAACCTGGGTGGTTCTCCCACAGACAAGGTTCAGCTCGGTCACTCCAACAGCACGACCATTGAGACTCCCGTGTACATCAACGGCTGGGGCGATATGCTGACTGACGTCAAGCTTTATATCCCCTCCATGCAGTACACCGGCGACGACAAGAAGAGCGTATTCTTCGCAATCACCGGCGACCTGAAGTTGCAGAACAGCCCGCTTCGTACTGAGTTTGGCCCTAATATGAAATGGAGAACTGCAACCAACGATTCCACCGATGTGACAAATTATGCCAACATCCCCTGCATGTTTGTAGGCGGCACAGTTTACGCAAACACCAAGGAAATCGAGCTGGGTAATGCAGATAATGCAATGAATCTGTACTGCGGCAGCTTTGAAACCGGCAACGGCATGAAGGTTTACGGCGACGTATATTGCTTTGATGCCAACAAGACCTCTATATCCGGCGGTACCGCTACGCCCCAGGACAACAACCTCTATAAGTGGGCAAAGAAGCAGATCAAGATGGCTGACGGTACGACCGAAGCACACGAGTTCGGTAACATCTACAGCAAGGGCAATCTTAAGATCACCAAGAGCGGCAGCGATGTACTGAATATCGGCGGCGACCTCAGAGCTGAGGGCAACATCGAACTGAGCGGCGCAGATGTAAGAGGCGATGTCGTATGCGGCAAGACCCTTACCCTCGGCGGCGATCTGACAATCCATGGCAATATTTATGCTGATACCCTGATCCTGAAGAACGATCTGAATATCGGCACAGGCAAGGTATATTGCAACAATCTGGCAGGTGCAAACCTGACAGCTTCTGACGTTTACTACGACAGTGCAAGTCAGGTCAAAACCTGGTATGAAGTGCATGTAAATCGTCAGGGACGCATTGACCGTGACATGGGCGGCTGGACTGCAAACAATGTTATGGAATATGACCTCGATGTAACAACCCATACCAAGATAGGCGCTAATGATTCGACCTCCACACAGCATGTATATATTGCAGGCAATTATGGCGGCCATGACCCTGGCATTCCTCCCGAGTACAACACCTACACCAGCGAAGCAAATGCACAGGTAATCAACGGCGGTAACATCAACGGTAACAAGCATGAGCATGCAACAGGCTACATCAGCGCAACCAAGTATAAGAAGGGCTCTCACGATGTTCCGATCTACCCGAAGGGCTTCCTGAAGACCGACATCGAGTCCAACATCATCACGGTGCCGCAGGCATCGCAGTACTCCGATCCGACCAGCTTCCCGACCTCCCGTGCTGAACTCAATGCACTGGTTACGATCTTTGATTCCAACAACAATCTGACGATTGATCAGTTGAGTGCAGGCGATGCAGCCTCCGCTAACATCACGAATAGCTGCCTGCTGTCTGGTACAGCATCGCATGACATCCTGTTCAAGCCGAATGGAACCATCGCAGTTATCCTGAACAACGTCAACATGAACGGTAAGCGCTTCATCATTGATGATTCCAACGGTACTGTACTGTTCCTGGTGGAAGGAACCTTCTCTAACTCTGCAACCGGCGGTCTGTTCATGACCAAGCACTATTATGACATCATGGGTGACTATAGCAACATGACCTTCACCATCAAGCGTAATGATCCTGCTGACTATCCGAATGTCTATGTATATGGTGCACCCGGCTCCACGATCAGCATGGATGCCAACACCGTCATGACGGCTAACATTCGTGCGCCGAAGACCACCTATATCGGTGCGACCGGCCAATCGAGCAACATCACCTATATTGATGCGGATACAGCAACCCTCACCTATATCGGCGTTATCGGCCAGTGTATCGCCGGTGATATCCAGGTAAACAACGGCTGGGGTCTGGCTTATGTTGAGCCGAGCAGCAACAGTAACCCGAATCAGAATCCGAATCAGGGTCAGAATCCGAACAATAATACTGTAACTTACTCCACCAACGGCGGTACAATCAACTACACAATTTATTAAGGAGAGGAGTGTTAGATCATGAAAAAGCTGAAGAAAAAAAGCGTTAAGGGCATGACGCTGATCGAGGTCATCATTTCGATTCTCGTGCTTGGTATCATGGGTACCATGATGTGTGTCGTTGCTAATTCTGCTGCAAGAATGATGATCGACACGAATCATCTGAATAACAAGACCGAGGTGGAAGCTCCGGTTGCAATTGCACAGGATGCGAATATGGTGACTGCTGCGCCGGTAGATGTTGGCAGTATCAAAATTTCCACAACAAACGGCGGTTTCACTACCCGGACAGTTCCTGCCACAAAGGTGGAACGGTACAGCACCAAGGAGTTTGCTGATGCAGAGGGATTCCATGCTCAGTCCCACATGAACGGCAACATGGTGTTCTACACGATTCAGTAAGGGGGGAGCTCAATGGATAAGAAGAAGCTGAAGGGCTTTACCCTGATTGAGCTGATTGTAGTCATGGCCATCTTCATGATTGTTCTGGTGGCGGCAATGTCGCTGCTGGAACCGGTGCAGAAGGTCGTGACACAGGCAGACACTCGTGAGAGAGGCGCTGCTCAGGTCAATTCGATCTCCAACTACCTGCAATCCGAGCTTGGTTCTGCGGAGTACCTGATGGTGACGAACATCGTCTACAGAGATGGTGCGAACCATGTACAGGATTCTGCATGCAGAAACATGGTTGCGGATTATGTAAAGCGCTACTATGAGGGTGCTCTGAAGAAGGGCGCCACCACAGCAGCACCGACCTACGGTAAGGGTCAGGTACATGTCCTGACGATTGACAATACCAAGGGCGGAGAGATCACCAAGCGTGTTTATGAAGTGAGCTTTGCTCCGGATGCGCCGGTTGGCAACCTCGTTTACAACAACCCGAACGTCATCAACAAGGCTTATTACCAGGACGCAAGCTATGTCATTGAACTGGGCGGCTCCATGCTCGGCCAGGACATCGAAAACAGCACAAACATGAACGCCTTCCTGAACAGCATTACTGCATCGGATACGACGTTCGATATCACAGCTACAATCACCAAGGGTACTGTAAACCCCAAGACCTATGAGTTCACAACAACTGCGACAGTTCCGCTTGTGAATATCATGGAGCGCCCGGGTCCTGTCACCGGTAAGTACTATGTCATCAAGGAAAGCGGCGATGCGAGTGCTACACCGCCTACCTACCAGGCACAGATCGTGGATCTTGGCAAGGATACGGGTATCGTTGGCAAGGCAAGCGACAGCACGCACACACTGTCCAGAAATCTTGGCAGTACAGCCGTTATGTCGTCCATCTACTGCAAGCCGCAGAGCGGCCATGCAGTCAATGGTGCAAACAGCCAGTACACTTTCGTTTACTCCTATGGTAATGAAATGCTGACGAACTATTAAGCCAATAAAAATACGGCAGTCGGAAGATTGCTCCTCCGGCTGCCGTGGTTTTTATGAATCATACGGCCTCAGGCTTGTATGTAAGAAGTGTAATGTACCAATCCATCAATTGTTCTCCGCACAGTGCGCCGATGAACAGTCCGATGGCAAGTGCCGGGCCAAATGCAAATTTGGATTCGCCGCTCTTGTACTTGTTTACCAGTCCCCAGACGGCAGCGATCAGAAGCCCGAAGAACAGGGAAGCCAGTGCTGCTTTCCAGCCAAGGAGCAGGCCGCCTGCCGCCATGATAAGCGTATCACCAAGTTCAATACCACGGCGGATTTCATCCGAACCGGTTTTCCTGCGGATGATGGCGCCGGAGATTTCACCGATGATGAAGAACGGGACACTGACACAGACAGCACCGATCAGGTGACTCACAAGCCCCGGATCATCATAAATCAGAAACAGCGGGTACTTTGCAAGATTCGGATAGTCAGGAAACATTGGTACGACAATGACCGGAATGGCAACGACCACAATCGCTGCAAGGAGCCGCAGATCCATTTCCAGCGTATCCCAGTCCATGAAAGCAAGGCAGATCAGGATGGAGAAGAACAGGCAGTACATGACCGACTTGAGATTGAAGTCCATGATCGTGAATGTGAGGATGTAAATGACACCATTCAGCCCTTCCACGATGGGATAGCGGGGCGAGATCTTTTCACCGCAGTTTCTGCATTTTCCGTGCAGGATAAATACCCAGCTAAAGATTGGTATGATGTCAATGACACGGATCTTGGCACCGCAGGTGGTACAGTGGGATGCTCGCTTGATGAGCGATTCATTCCTTGGCAGCCGGTAAATGACCACATTCAGAAAGCTGCCGATACAGATTCCATAGAAAAATACGATTGGGTAGAACATCATGTAGAAACCGATGTCCATGTATTCATTGTGTAGCATAGTGTTTGCCCTCCTAAAATCGTGATATATATATTATAGCATAACTAAGGTCAATTTACAAGTAGAAATCTATAAAAGTATGGAGGTTATCGTATGAAAAACATTCGCATTGGTGATTACCTTGTGGAGCAGAAGCTGCTTACGCAGGAACAGCTCAATCAGGTCCTTGCAAAGCAGAAGGAGTCTCAGGGCTCCAAGCGCTTTGGCGAAGTGGTCGTTGAGCTGGGCTTCATCTCTGAAGTAAGCCTTGCAAAGGCACTTGCTGCAAAGCTGCGTGTACCTTATGTTGATCTTGGTAATATCGAGATCGATGAGGATGCAGTCCGCAAAATTCCGGAGAGCCTCGCTAAGAAGCACACGGTTATCGCCATCAACATCCAGGGCCGCCGTCTGACGGTTGCAACGGATGACCCGATCAACTTCAACATCCTCGAAGATATCAAGATGCAGACCGGTATGGATACGATTCCGGTTCTTGCAACCAGATCTGCCATCAACAAGGCCATCGGTCAGCGCTACTCCATGGAGAACGTTGACAGCGTGCTGGAGTCTGTAACGCAGTTCAAGGATACCGAGACTGAGGATGATGAGTCCAAGGACAGAGTAGAGAGCGCACCTATTGTAAAGCTCGCTACGACGATCATTGAGAACTCCTATCGTGCGGATGCAACGGATATTCATATCGAGCCCTTCAAGACCTATACAAGAATCCGTATTCGTGTAAACGGCGACCTCGTTGAGCTGATGAATGTCTCCAACGTTGTGCATAACGCTCTGACAACCCGTCTGAAGCTGATTTCCGGCATGAACATTGCCGAAAAGAGAATCCCGCAGGACGGCCGTTTCACCCAGACCGTTGACGGCACCGTCCTTGACGTTCGTGTATCCTCTCTGCCGACGGTAAACGGCGAGAAGATCGTTATCAGAATCCTGTCCACCGGTAACATTGCCCTGCGTAAGATCACTGACCTGGGTATGTCCGACTACAACTATGAGCTCTTTGAGTCCATGATCAAGTGCCCGCACGGCGTTATCCTCGTTACCGGTCCTACTGGTTCCGGTAAGACGACCACCCTGTACGCTGCACTCGGTGAGCTTGCAAAGCCGAATGTCAATGTTATCACTGTTGAGGACCCGGTTGAGAAGGCCATCGACGGTATCAACCAGGTTCAGGTAAATGCCAAGGCCGGTATGACCTTCGCAGCAGCCCTGCGTTCCATCCTCCGTCAGGACCCGGATATCGTCATGATCGGTGAGATGCGTGACTCTGAGACTGCGGATATCGGTATCCGTGCCGCTATCACTGGTCACTTGGTACTGTCTACGCTGCATACCAACGACGCTGCTTCCACCATCGTGCGTCTGGTAGATATGGGCGTTGCACCGTATATGGTTGCAACCTCTCTGATCGGCGTTATCGCACAGCGTCTGGTTAAGGTGCTCTGCCCGAAGTGCAAGCGCCAGAGAATGTCCACTGAGGAAGAAAACAAGCTGATGAAGATTGAAGATTATACCACACCGATTCCGGTATTCGAGGCTACAGGCTGTCCGGAGTGCAACAACACCGGTTACAGAGGCCGTACTGCAATTCACGAGATCATTCATTGTACCTCCGGTATCTCCACAATCGTTGCCCGCAACGGTTCCAAGGAGGAGATCGAAAATCAGGCAAAGAAGAACGGTACCAAGCTGCTTCGTGATAACGTTTCTGAACTGGTACAGCAGGGCGTTACCTCGATGGATGAGCTGGTTCGTGTAACCTATGCTGTTTGATCGTTAAGTTTTTGCAACGCAGCGGCTTCCGGCTTGCGTAAGCCGCTGAACTATATGATGTTTGGAGGAATATCGAAATGGCCATTGAAATTAACCGCATCCTGAACGAAGCCCGTGCGATCGGCTGTTCTGACTTGCATTTCACCTATGGTATCAACCCGATCGTTCGTCTCAACGGTATGCTGCGTAAAATGACCAAGTATGCCGAGCTGGATGAAGAGGAGATCCTGGACATTGTCAATCAGATGACCAATGACGCACAGATGGCAAGCGTTCGTCAGCACAAGGATACCGACTTCTCGTTCCAGACGACCGCTGGCTATCGTCACCGTGTCAATGTATACTTCCAGAGAGGCAAGACTGCTATCGCAATCCGTCTTCTGCGTAATGATATCCCGACACTGGACGATCTGCATCTGCCGCCTGTACTGGCTGACTTCTCGATGCGTCCCCGTGGTCTGGTGCTGGTAACTGGCCCTACCGGTTCCGGTAAGTCCACTACCCTCGCCGGCATGATCGACTATATCAATGTACATAGATCTGCGCACGTTATCACGATTGAGGATCCGATCGAGTACGTTCACACCCACAAGCTCTGCATGGTGAACCAGAGAGAGGTCGGAGACGATGTTCCGGACTTCGCATCTGCACTCCGTGCTGCACTTCGTGAAGACCCCGATGTTATCCTCGTAGGTGAGATGCGTGACTTCGAGACCATCACGGCTGCCATTACCGCCGCCGAGACCGGACACCTCGTGCTTTCCACGCTTCATACAACTTCTGCCGCTGATACCATCAACCGTATCATCGACGTATATCCGGAGCACCAGCAGGGTCAGATCAGAACCCAGCTCGCTAACAACCTCGTAGGCGTTATCTCTCAGACGCTTCTTCCGAGACTTGACGGCAAGGGCCGTGAGGCTTGCATGGAGATTCTGGCAGTAACCGATGCCTGCGCCGCTATGATTCGTGACGACAAGGTACACCTGCTGCTGTCTGCGATCCAGTCCGGTAAGCAGTACGGCATGATGTGTCTCGACCAGGAGCTTGCACGCTTTGTAAAGCGTGGTATCGTTACCGAGCAGGCTGCTATCGAGAAGTGCCAGAGCAAGTCCGAGTTCTACCGTTACCTGAACGGTACCTGATAACCTCATAGATACAGCTTCAGCCGGGATGAAAATCCCGGCTGCTTTTTTTGATTCTACGGTGCGTGGATTGACGGGACGGGCGTTTTCGTGTATAATCAAGACAGGGATCCCCCAATAGTAACGAGGTGATGGTATGGATCAGGTCAAGATCGGTGCACTCATCCGGCAGCTCCGGACAGAACGGCATCTGACGCAAAAACAGGTTGCTGAGCGCATTCATGTCAGCGATAAGGCAGTTTCCAAGTGGGAGCGGGGGCATGGCTGCCCGGATATTTCGCTGCTTACGGCGCTTGCAGATGTGTTTGACATCGGTATCGAGGCGCTGCTGTCCGGTAAATTGACAAAACAGGAAAGCGAGAAAGGCAATATGAAAAAACTGAATTTTTATGTGTGCCCTGCGTGCGGGAATAGCATGACTGCTTCCGCCGGGGCGGGGATTACTTGCTGCGGAAAGCGGCTGCATGCATTGGAGCCGAAAATGGCTGCGCCGCCTCAGCAGCTCAAGGTCGAAGATTTCGGCGGGGAGTGGTTCATTTCCTCCGACCATCCCATGACAAAGGAGGACTATATTTCCTTTGTGGCCTATAGCAATGACAGCACTCTGATGCTGTTCAAGCAGTATCCGGAGTGGAATTTGCAGGTGACGCTACCGCTGCAGCGGGCGGGCAGACTATATTGGTACAGCACATCCTGCGGACTGCTGTACCAGGACATACGTCCGCAGCGGTGTACTGCGACATAATCAGATCAGAGCCGGTCTGACAATCTGCCTCGATGGGGCGATGTCAGAACCGGCCTTTTTGACAGCAAAGCTGCGGAGAGATAGGGACAGATCAGTAATATACTGTAAAAAAATACCATGCGGTTTACAAGATGTATAGCAATCGTTTAGATTTACGGCTTGTGGATATGACGAACGTCATTTTTGATAGTAACGTTTGACAGAAATTGGGTAATTATACAAAAAATTGTCTAAAGCGAATAAAAAGCAGGACAGATATTGACATTACAATCAGCATGTGGTATAATATAACTACAAAACTTGCTATGTAAAAAAAACAGAACGGGTCTTGAATATACGATGATGAAATCCGGATTTTTGCTTCTCAGAGAGGAGCTGTTTCTGAAATAAACGCTCCGGATTATACAGGGTGTATTCTTTTGATTGTGTCTGATCTGACCCGTAATTGAGGGGGTATGCGCTGTGACAGATAAGGAAGTCCGGAAGCTCGGAAGGAAGGATCTGGTCGAGCTGCTGTATTACCTCAGTAAGGAAAACGATATGCTTCGGGAAGAAAATACACAGTTGAAAGAGCGGCTTGATGCTCTGGTGGGCGAGGCGATTGCGGCCAGACAGACATCCGGGGAGACCTGAATGCTTTACAGAGTATCAGCAGCGGTTGAGAGATGCAAATGGAAGATGAAAAAAGAGACCTGCCGACAACAGAACAGCTTGAAACAGAGCTCAGACGTCTGAGATACCAGCAGTCCTTTGCAAGAAATCTCCGCAGTACAATCGGAAGCCTGATTGTGACGGCAGCCATCGCCGTCATCATATCCACGATGCTGCTGCCGGTACTGCGGGTGACGGGAACGAGCATGACACCAACGCTTCAGAATGACGAGATCCTGATCAGTAACAAGATTTCGGATCCGGAGCGTGGCGATATTATTGCATTCTATTATAACAACAAGGTGCTGCTCAAGCGGCTCATCGGTCTGCCGGGGGATGTCATCGACATCGCTGAGGACGGCACGGTGCTTCTTAACGGTGAAGTGCTTGATGAACCGTATGTGAGCGAACTGGCAAGGGGCGAATGCGATATCACGCTCCCGTATCAGGTGCCGGATAACCGGTACTTTGTGCTGGGCGATCACCGGGCAGTATCCATCGACAGCAGATCCACCTCCGTGGGCTGCGTGGCGAGTGAAAATGTAATCGGAATTGTGTTCGTGGTTATCGGGCCGCTGAAAAACATCCGGTTTCTGTAAGTCCATCCGAAAAATCAGGAAAGGGGAGTGCAGTCTTGAAAGAGTTGCAGATGAGAATTCAGCAGATGCTGAAAGAAAAGAAAAACCATAGCAGAGTGGTTGCCCTGATCACTGCATTGTCTCTGATTATGATGTTTGTGGTTCCGTATGCGGATGTGATGCCGGGTGTGGCTTTTACGGATGAGGTGATTCCGGAAGGTGCCTACGAGTTCACCGATAATATCCAGTCCGTGGAAATTTCATCGATCAAGATTCCGGACAGCAGTGCTTTGGTGAATGAAAATGGTACAACCATAGACAATCCGTATACACAGGACGGAAATAATCACAATCTGGAACTGGGCAATAATACAGAGGTTTCGTTCTCCATGACGATCACCTACAAGATTGCCCATTCGCAGGACCTTGTGGACAGCCATAAGCCCTGGATTTACATGAAGGTTCCGAAGGAAGAACTGGAGATCTTCCTGGAAAACGGCGCCGCAGAGGTGGGCGATGCCCAGGATTCGATGACGGCCTGGGCCATCTACAAGTCTACACACGTTCCGCCCATCGATGCGTCGCTCGGAAGCGGTAAATACAGGATTTATCCGACAGGCGACGATGACTATGGATATGTGGTTCTGACTTTCAACGAAGAGTATCTGGAATATGTCAAATCCACCAACTCCAAAACCATCAATGGCGGTCTGACATTAGAAGGCAGAGTGACCCGTGATGCTTCGCAGGACGGCGACAAGTCGTTCAGCTTCGGCAGGGCGAATATCAATGTGAATTTTAATGACAAGGAACCTTCTGTCACAAAGAACGAGCTGACCAGCGGCAACAGGAAGGACGAAAACGGTTTCCCGATTCTGGAATGGGAAATCACAGTCCATGATCTTTATGAACTGGAGCAGTTCCGTCTGTCGGACACCATGCTGGCGAACGCCTATGACTTTAACTGCGAATATGGCGTCTTTGACCTTGTGAATGGCGAGCTGACCTATGAGGAACCGGTCAACCACTATGACAGCTTCAGAATCACCTACAAAACGAAGGTGACACCGGAGCAACTGGCTGACGAAAGCCTGCGGGATGCCAATGGCAATCTGGTTCTGACCAATGATGTGAAGATCAATGATGTCGCCAACAAGGCGCTGAGCCATAAGACCACCGCGCAAACCGTGGAGCTGACGACGGAGGTCTCCTCCCTGAACGTTGCGGCGCAGGCACTCAAGGAACACGTTGAA
>JAFXOO010000192.1 GCA_017528675.1 Oscillospiraceae bacterium
CACGAGACTGCCAGGGAGGAAAGCTCCAATGGCTAATTCCGCAGAAAAGAAGACAGAAGATGCAGTAAAGGGACAAGCTGCTGCGCCGAAGAAATCCGCTCCGGAAAAGGATGCCGGATTTGCAGCCATGTGTCTTGGCTTTCTCAAGGACTGGGGCTGGGCTGCGCTGCTGCTGGCGGCGGTGCTGATTGTCGGGTACTACACGCTGTTTCCGTCGAGAGGCTACTTCCACTCAGATACGACAGATACGCTGATGTGGGCGGTCGCCTCGAATGAGAGCGGGTCGCTGTTCAACACGGATTTTGACTATGCCTGTCTGCTTCCCTTCGGCACAACGCTCATTATGACGGCGCTGATTCCGCTGTTCGGCGTGACGATGACGACACATGTCATCGGCATGCTCTGCTTCTTCCTGATCTTTACAGGCGCCCTGATCTGGATGCTCAGGAAGATGAACTGGTCGTGGGGCTGGGTTTCGGTTGCAGTGTTCACGGTGCTGATGATCTGCTCCGGCAGTGAAAAGCTGCGGGAGATCTTCCGGGGGCATTCGATTTACTACAGCCTCGGCGTGCAGTTTATTTTCGTCGGACTGGCGCTGCTGTTTACCCAGATGGATTTGCAGAAGAAGCTTGACAGCACCACGGATGCGGCAGCAGTCAAAAAGACCCGCACGAAGTTCATCATCTTCACGGTGCTGCTTGGAATCTGGTTTTTGCTGACCTGTACAGACCAGATCATTGCAATTACGATCTTTGCGCTTCCTGTGATGGGCGGCGTGTTCATCGAGCGCTGGCTTGACCGCAGCGAAAAGCCCTTCTCCCGCCGCAACAAGCAGGCAATGCTGGTGTTCGGCGTGATGGGTGTGGGCATGGTACTGGGCTATCTGCTGACCAAGGCGATGGCAAAGGACATTACCGCAGGATATGAGGGTGCCTATTCCAACTATTCCGGCATGGAAAAGTGGACGGACAATGCCCTGACCTTCCCGAGAGCATGGCTCTCGCTGCTCGGCGTTGCTATGGCAGAGGGTGACAAGCTCATGAGCGTGGACAGCGTCAAGGGGCTGCTGCTCGTCATTACCGGCGTGCTGCTGCTTGTGATTCCGGTTGCGGCGCTGTTTTGCTATCACAGGATTGAGGATGTCAAGCTGCGGATTCTCATTATCACACACTGGCTTATGGTCATGCTCATCATGATGGGCTATATCCTGGGCAAGCTGTCCAATGCCAACTGGCGGCTTTCTCCGATTGTTGCCATGTCGGCGCTGGTGACCATTGCGTTCATCCGCTGGGCAGCCGGACAGGTGAATTTGCAGCGTCTGATGACGCTGGCGATGATTCCGGTGATGATTGTCTGCACGGTGACGGCAGTCAATATCCTGAAAATGCCGGCAAAGAATACCGAGGACAATCACCTCTACCGTTTCGCAGAGCAGCTTGAGGCGAAGAACCTGAGCTATGGCTATGCGACATTCTGGAATGCCAATGGTCTGACCGTGGCATCGGATTCAAACGTCAAGTGCCGTGCAGTCGTGATTGATGAAAGCGGCTATCGTCCGTATTACTATCAGACTTGCAGAAGCTGGTACAACAGCCAGCCGGGCCAGTCGCAGTACTTCCTGCTGATGTCGCAGGCTGAACGGGACATGGTTGTGAATGCAGAAAGTCCGATTGTGGACAGAGTGGTACAGGAATTTTCAATTGACGGCTATGTTGTCTGGGTATTCAATGAGAATATCTTCTGATGCAGAAAACTCCCCGGCGAAAACCGGGGAGTTTTGTCATATTCATGTGAAGAATCCGTCTTGTCAGATGAAAGGAGGTGCGCAGCATGGAGGAAAGTGAGATCATCGGACTGTTCTGGAACCGGGATGAAAAGGCAATTGCAGAGGCAGAGAAGGCGTGCGGGAGCTATTGCTTTTCCATCGCTGAGAATATCCTGCACAGCCGGGAGGATGCCGAGGAGTGCGTCAGCGATACCTGGCTGCGCAGCTGGAATGTGATCCCGCCCCAGCACCCCAATCTGCTGGGGGCTTTTCTCGCCCGCATCACCCGGAA
>JAFXOO010000016.1 GCA_017528675.1 Oscillospiraceae bacterium
ATCCTCCTGGCGGATTGTCATCTGGTGCGCCGAGAGCCTCGACTGGAAGGAACGTGCCATTTCCAGCGCTGCTGCATCATTTCCCGGCACCTGACAGGCGATATCCTCAAAGCAGAAATCCACTTCCTGTCCGGAAAAGAACTTCTCCCAGAAGGCATCCTCTGTCAGAGCATCCCGGTTGAGCAAAACGACAAACTCACCCGACGGCGCATCAATCACCGCAGTCGCCCCTGATATGGCATCGGGGCGGCTGCCAGTCAGGAACGGAAAACCGAGCACCGCCCCAAGCACCGCTGCATCCGCCAGCAGATGCAGCATCAGACTTCCGGGCTTCATTGCTGTGCCTGCTTGAGCGCCTCGGCTACGGCTTCTTTGAACTCGTTATAATTCACCGTCGCACCGCTGACGGCATCCACATCCTTGACCTTCTGCTTGGCAACAAGCTGCTGCGCATAATTGTCACACGCAGCACGGGCTTTCTGTGCCTTGTTGTAGAAGTCCCTGTTCTTGATCTCGCCGTTTTCCTTTCCGTATTCCTCATCCTTGAGTGAACCGTTGAGCTCGTAGGTCTTGTAGTCGCAGGCAGTGATCTGTCCGCCGGAAATCGTCAGCGTGACAACGCCATAGCCATTGCCGGCCTCCGGATCCTCCTCGTTGACATAATCAGCGCTGCGTCCGGTGTAGGTGCCGTCGGCATAGGAAGCTTCACCGCATCCCGTCAGGCAGAGCATCAGGGCAAGCGTTGCGAAAATCATGCTTCTTTTCATTGGGTTTCCTCCTTCCGGAAGGTATCCGAATCCTCAAAATGAATCTTTCCGGTAAAGTTCTGATTCACGATTTCCTTATGCAGTTTCCCGCTGCGCAGTACAAGCGTGCGCTGCGCCACCTCGGCAACCTCCGGGTCATGTGTGACAACGATCAGCGTTGTGCCTTCATTGTGCAGTTTGTGGAACAGATCCACAACAATCTCCTCATTTGCCTCATCGAGGTTACCGGTCGGCTCATCCGCAAGGATGATCTCCGGGTAGTTGATAAGCGCCCTTGCCACGCATACACGCTGCTGTTCACCACCGGAAAGCTGACTCGGCAGGTGCTTGGCTCTGTCTGCAAGACCGACACGGTCAAGCGCCTCCAGTGCCTCTTTCTCATCCGGCATGCTGTGATAATACTGCGCCAGCATTACGTTTTCGACGGCTGTCAGGTAGTTCACCAGATGGAACTGCTGGAAGATCAGGCCGATCTTGTCACGGCGGATTGCAGTCAGGTTTCTGGCGCTTTCCTTGGCAATGTCCACACCGTCAAGCAGTACCTCGCCCTTGCTTGGCTTATCCATGCAGCCAATAATGTTCATCATGGTACTCTTACCGGAACCGGACGGGCCCATAATCGAGACCCATTCACCCTTTTCCACCTTCAGGCTCACATCATCGAGAGCGTGCAATTCCCCGTAGATCTTGTAGATATGCTTCAATTCCAATAAACTCATGATTATTCTCCCTTCAGTACAAGTGCCGGATCCACATCTGTCGCACTGCGGATCGGCAGCAGACTGGAAAGTCCCGTCACCAGAACGGATACCAGAATCGTGGCCGGGATGAGCAGAATCTGGAAGCGGATTTCACTGCTGAATACCCGCAGGCTGACCTGCTGGGCAAAGACATAGCCAAGCCCTGCGCCCAGAACGCCGCCGATGCAGCCGAGCAGCATGCTTTCACCCAGGAATTCACCGATGATGCTCCTGTCAGAGGCGCCGATGGCCTTACGCAATCCAATCTCCTTGCGGCGTTCAGCTACCACAGCCGTCATGGTTGTTGCCACACAGATCATTGTCAGTGCAAGCACGACAATCGTCACAAGCAGCACAAGTGCCTGTAGCTTGGACAGGACGGTGGTTTCCGATGCGGTCACACGCTTGACAAGATGTGCCCCGACCGCAGGCACCGCTTCCCCGATCTTCTCAGCATAGCGGGAAAGCACATCAGACTGCGCCGAAACACTCAGTTCCGCAACATCAAAGGAGCTGACTTCACCGGTCAGCTTCTCCATATCTGCCAGTGTCAGATAGACGAAATCCTCCTCGGAACCGCCGGTATCGAGTATGCCGGTGATTGTCAGGTCAATGGTATTGTCTGTCTCAGCATGCTCCTCAGGTGTGTAGCTCACAGTCAGAAGATCACCGGTCTTCAGCCGGAAGGACTCTGCCACATTGGCACCGACCATAATCTGGCCATCGGAAGCAGGCCACTCCCCTTCTACACGCCAGAACGGGCTTGCCGCCTTTGCACCTGCCATATCCGTAGCAGCGCCGACGACCGGCTGCTCATGTATGCGCACATTTTCGTAGCGGTAGGGCGCTGCGCCGACCAGCTCTTCCATCGGAATTTCTTCGAGGCTGCGCTCCATATCCGATGCCGTGAAGCGCCCGTCACTGCCGGTCAGGATCATATTGGCACCGTAATTCCGGAACTGTGCCCCCATCTGACGTGGTACGTCATAATAGATCGTCACAAGTCCGGACAGCACTGTTGCACCGATTGCAATGGAAAGCAGTGCTACGAGCATCCTGGAACGCCGGCGAAGCAGGGATGCAGTAATCATCCGGAAATACATACTTCTCTTTTTCACAGCACAACCTCCTTAGTGACCGCCGTGCAGGACTTCCGCAGGACGAAGCCGCAGAAGTATACGGATCGCCGGAACGCTGCCGACAAGTGTCACCAGCACAACCAGCACCGCAACGAGCGGAATAACCATCGGCTTGAGTGTAACGGCAGCACCGAATACGGTATGACCGATAATCTGGGCAAAGCCGAAGCCTGCAAAGAAGCCTGCCACACCGCCGACAACCGCCGTAATAAAGATCTCAGCCAGCACAAGTGCTGAAATCGCACCGTTCTGTGTGCCAATTGCCTTCATCAGACCGATTTCTGCCGATCGCTCCATTACACTTGCTGTCACCAGATTGCAGATGCCGAGTGCAGCACCGATCAGGCTCAGAATGGTAATGAGAATCATCAGAAGCTGTGTTTTTTCGAGGATGGCGCCTTCGGAATCGGCTACCTGACGGACAGGCGATGCCACAGAATCCGTAATGACCTCCTGAATCTGGTAACAAATGGAGCTTGCGTAGGCAGTACAGTACCAGATCTCATACTGTGCTACGGTCAGCGAGGACGGATCCTTTGCCGCACGCTCTGCAAGTTCATTGTCCGGCGTTGTCAGGGCACTGACTTCGATACTGTCGATTTTTCCGTCAAGCGCAGCAAGATCCTGCACCGTGTTCAGCAGCGCAAAAAGCTGTGCATCTTCATCACCACCTGCATCATATACACCGACAATGTGCAGCGCAGCTGAACCGGATTCACATGACACCTGAAGTGTATCGCCCGCATGGACGCCGAGACGCTCTGCAAGTGCGGCACCAATCATGGCGCCGTTTTCGTCCTGTACGCTCTGCTCATCGAGCCAGGTGCCGTCCGTAATCTCCCACCAGCTCCGCATACTGGCAATACCCGCATCAAGCGTCTCCCCTGTCGGGAGTTCCATGTGATGGTTGAACCAGCTACCGGTGAGCTTCGCTTCCGTGCCGTCCGGAAGCTTTACCGTTGTAGCGACAAAAGGTGCATAATCCACAATATTGAACGCCCAGAAGATCGTCTTGATCTTGCCAAGCTCGTCCTCCCGCAG
>JAFXOO010000193.1 GCA_017528675.1 Oscillospiraceae bacterium
GGCAGCTTTGATCCGGTCACACTTGGGCATCTCGACATTATCACGAGAGCATCCACGCTGTTCGATAAGGTGATTGTACTGATTTCGACGAATGCAGCTAAGAATGCAGCAAGTTTTACGACCACCGAACGCATGGTCATGATCGCTGAAGCAACGGCGCATCTGGACAATGTGGTCATTGATGTGCTGGACGGGCTTCTGGTGGATTATGTGCGGCGTGTGCATGCGGTTGCAATTGTCAAAGGTCTGCGGGCAGTAAGTGACTTTGAGTATGAATTTCAGATGGCCCTGACCAACAAAGTGCTCTACGAGGGCGCAGAGACTGTCTTCCTGACGACAAGCAAGGAAAACATGTATCTGAGTTCGAGCGTGGTAAAGCAGGTGGCGTACTTCGGGGGCGATATCAGTCCGTTTGTGCCGGAGTGTATTCTTGACAACATTCAGAAGCGATTGATTAAGGAGGATCACGATGAGTATTGATGAAATTTTAGATGACATGGATGAACTGCTGGACAAGGCATCTGCGGTTCCGTTTGCTTCCCATAAGTCCATCATTGACGGTGAGCGCCTGCGGGAGCTGATTTCTGACATCCGGCTGAATATGCCGCAGGAGATCAAGCATGCCAAGATGGTAGCCTATGATCGTGACCGCATTATCAAGGAAGCTGAAGCAAAGGCAGAGCAGATTGTGCGTCAGGCAGAGGAGCGTGCCAAGGTGATCGTTTCTGAGGAGGCCATTGTCCGTGAGGCCAAGAATCGTGCTGTCGAGGTGGTAACCAAGGCAAAGGCAGACTGCGATGCCCTGAGAGCAGCAGCGAACGCAGATGTTGCCAAGGCACAAAGCGAGTGCGAGGCAATCAAGCAGGCAACCGATGCCTATGTCAGCAATCGTTTCAAGGAGACCGAGGCGTATTATCAGACTGCACTCAGCGATGTACAGGAACGCAAGGCAAAGCTTGAACGCCTGAGAAGACGCAAGACTGATGCACCGGATGCCCCCAACGGTAAGAAGGGCGGCAACGACACGAACATTGATGTCTGATGACGCCGGCTGTCTGCACATCAGGCATGTGCAGCATTTGAAAACTGCAAAATGATTTGAAACGCAATGGAGCGTACTGCCGAGGGGGTAGTGCGCTCTTTTTTCTGTTTACGGAGGGAGAAACATGGATCAGATTGACCAGAAATTGATTGCACTGCTGCAACAGAATGCCCGTATGCCGCTAAAGGCCATCGCTGCACAGGTTTTTCTGTCAGCTCCGGCAGTATCCGCCCGGATCGAGAAGCTTGAAGCGCAGCACCTGATACGGGGCTATCATGCTGAAATCGACCGTCAGAAGCTCGGCTACCAGATTACTGCCTTCATCGGCCTGGAGCTGCCTGCAAAGGAGAAGCAGACGTTTTATCCGTTTATTGCTGCCTGCCCGAATGTCCTCGAATGCAATTGTGTGACCGGGGTGTATTCCATGTTGATTAAAGTGGCATTCCCGACCACGCAGGAACTGGATGCCTTCATCACGGAGCTGTCCCGTTTTGGCAACACCTCAACGCAGATCGTCTTTTCCACGCCCGTCCCGCACCGGGATGTTGTCATCACGATACCGGAAGAATAAATAGTTGTCTCACAGATCACAATCGGCTGGGACCAGAGCCGAAACCCGAAGGTTTCGACCGGTTCCAGCCGGTTTTTCTGCCTTACCTCATTTCCCCCGCTTCCGCTTCACATCTGCCAGAGGGGAGTGATCCATAGCCTCCTGCATCGAGGAATCCGCAAGATGTGTGTAGATTTCAGTCGTAGAGATGCTCTCATGGCCGAGGATGGACTTCAGCGTCAGCACATCCACATGCCCATGCTGGTACATCAGCGTTGCCGCCGTGTGCCGGAGTTTATGTGTAGAAAGCCCACGCCCGTCAAGTCCTGCGGCTTTCAGGGCATTTTCCACGACCTGCTGCACCCGTCTGCGGCTGATGCGTTTGTTCCGGTTCGAGAGAAACAGGGCCGTATCATCCGTCTCAGCCTCAGTCCGCACAAAAAGATACTCCCGCAGCGCCGACATGCATGCAGGATTCAGATAGACAATACGCTCCTTGGAGCCCTTACCGAGCACACGCATCCGTTTTTCTTCGAGGTCAAGCGAGGAGAGATTCAGCCCGACCAGCTCTCCAAGCCGGATACCGCAGTTCAGGAACAGTGTCAGAATACAGTAATCCCGCACCTGCTCCTTGGGATTATCGCTCTCCGTCAGCTTTTGCAGCAGCTCCAGACTCTCCGAGAGATTCAGATACTTCGGCAGGGCATGCTTGGGACGTGACAGTTCGAGATTTGCGGTCGGATCATGGTCAAGCAGCATTGCCTGTTTGTTCAGATACCGGAAGAAGCTGCGCAGCGAGGTCGCCTTCCGGCAGCGTATTTTATCCTTGTTCCCGCATTCACCGGCTATGAAGCTGTAATAATTGTGAATATCCCGCAGCGTAATCGTGCGGATGTCCTCAATTGTCAGCGAGCGGATATCTGCCTCCGGGAGCATCTCCGGCGTGACTTCCGGAACATTGCTCCGGTATAAAGTCAGAAACCGCAGAAATTGCCGGATATCCTGATAATAAACGCCGACTGTGCTTTTGGCAAGCCCCTTGACAACAGAGATATGTGTGATGTAATCGTTGAGAAAATCCGGATTATCCCTGCGGTCGATCTGCATGTTCAAGACCTCCGTTCTCTTTTGACGGCGGCACAGGAACGCCGTATTTTTTCACCAGCATGCGCAGATACAGCGGCATGAAAACGTATACCATGATAAACCCGACAATCAGGCTGATACCGAGGGATTTCAGAAACATCTGGATGAACGGCACCGGAATCGAAACGCCATGCCTTTCTGCCATGAACCAGGCAAGCCCCACC